>DASYES010000142.1:0-6273 GCA_036498885.1 Pseudonocardia sp. | reverse complement strand
CTCGCCCAGTCCTACGCGGGCGCACGCGCCGAGGACATCGACCTCGATGCGCTGGCCCGCCAACTGGGCGACGAGGCCCGCGTCGACGCCCGCCGGCTGGCGGAGCTGGAACGTGAGCTGGAGCGCCACGGCTTCTTCGAGCGCGCTCCGGACGGGTCGCTGCGGCTGTCGCCCAAGGCGATGCGGCGGCTCGGTTCGCAGGCCCTGGCCGATGTCGCCGACGCGTTGCGCAGCCGGCGCGGCGAGCGCGAGCAGCGCAGGGCCGGGGCTGCCGGCGAACCCACCGGCGCCACCCGACCTTGGGAGTTCGGCGCCGCCGAGCCGTGGGACGTCCCCCGCACCGTCCGCAACGCCGTGTTGCGCAACGCCGCCAGCAGCGAAGGGCCGCTGCTGACCGTCGAAGATGTCGAAGTGGTCGACACCGAGCAGCGCGCCCGGGCCGCGGTGGCGTTGTGCGTCGACACGTCGTGGTCGATGGTGCAGGACGGGCACTGGGTGCCGATGAAGCGCACCGCGCTGGCGCTGCACCACCTGGTGCGGACCCGGTTTCGCTCCGACGCGCTGGAGCTGATCACCTTCGGGCGCCAAGCGCAGCGGGTGGACATCGCGCAGCTCACCGGCCTGACCGGGGTGTGGGAGCAGGGCACCAACCTGCACCATGCACTGCTGCTCGCCGGGCAGCACCTGCGCCGCAACCCCGACGCCCAGCCCGTCGTCCTCGTCGTGACCGACGGCGAGCCCACGGCGCATCTCGAACCCGACGGCGAGGCGCTGTTCCACTGGCCACCGAGCCGGGAGACGCTGCGGGCCACCGTGGCCGAGGTCGACCGGCTCACCGGGCTGCAGGCGTCGTTCACGTTCTTCATGCTCGGTGACGACCCGCGGCTCGCGGCATTCATCGACGACGTGGCCCGCCGCTGCGGCGGGCGAGTGGTCGCACCCACGCTGGACGGTCTCGGCGCCGAAGTGGTGTCGGACTACCTGCGCACCCGTCGCTGACCGAAACCCGGAGCTCACCGATCCACCGGTGAGCTCCGGGGCTCTCACCCGGCGAGTGGCAGGGAGCTGAGCCGGACTCCGGCGCGGTAGACGTCCCGCACGCGCAGATCGGGGTCGAGCACCACGAGATCCGCTCGCCTGCCGGGCTCGATCGCCCCGACCTCGGTCAGCCCGAGCGCCCGCGCAGGCGTCTCCGCCGTCATCGTGACGGCCCGGGAGAGCGCTTCTTCGCGGGGCAACGCCGCGTGCCGCACGATGTTGGCGAACAGCGCCTCGGTGGTGGCCGTGCTGCCGGCGATGGTGCCGGTGTCGGCCACCCGCGCCACCCGGTCGGTCACGGCCACCCGCAACGTCCCGAGGTGGTACTCACCGTCGGGCATCCCCGCGGCCGCCATCGCGTCCGTCACCGCCGCGACCCGCTGCCCGTCCGTGCTCCGCAGGACGTGCTCCCACAGGGCCGGGTGGACGTGCAGTCCGTCAGTCACGAGCTCGACGGTCACCCTGGCGTCCTCGAGGAGTGCGACAGCGGGTCCGGGCTCGCGGTGGTGCACCGGCGCCATCGCGTTGAACAGATGGGTTCCCACGCGCGCGCCCGCGGCGACCGCCGAGCGGGTGAGCGCGTAGCTGGCGTCGGTGTGCCCCAGTGCGGCGATGACGCCGGCGTCGGTGATCCGCCGCACCGCGTCCAGCCCGCCCGCCCGTTCGGGCGCGAGCGTCACCATCCGCACGGCGCCGCCACCGGTGCGCAGGAGCTGGTCGAGCTCCGTCGGGTCGGGGTCGCGCAGCTGCCTCGGATCGTGGGCGCCGCAGCGGGCGGTGGCCAGCCAGGGCCCTTCCAGGTGCACGCCGGCGAGATCGCCGTCCGCGACGAGATCGGCGAGCGCCTCCACCGCGCGCAGCAGCTGTGGGGGTGATGCCGCGACGAGGCTCGCCATCATCGTGGTGCTCCCGTGCGCTCGGTGGAACCGCACCGCCTGCATGGCCTGCTCGGGGTCGCCGTCGGGGAACGCCGCCCCCGCTCCGCCGTGGACGTGCATGTCGACGAAGCCGGGGACCAGCACGGCGTCGCCGAGGTCCACGTCGGCGGGCCGGGGTGGGGCGCCCGTGCCTGCGGCGGCGATCCTGCTGCCGGCGACCTCGACCCATCCCGGCCCTACCGTCGTGGGGGTGACGACCGTGTCGGCGGCCAGCAGCGTCGTTGCGGTACCCGTCCTCGCGGCACCTGGGCTCACAGCGTCTCCGTGATCTTGCTCAGGCCGCGGGGAGCGTCCGGGTCGCCGCCGCGGTCGACGGCCATGTGCAGGGCGAGCAGTTGAAACGGGATGATCTCCAGTAACGGGGACAGCGCCTCGGGCACGCCGTCCGGCAGCGCGAACCCGGCAGCGGCCTGCGCCACGGCCGCCGGGTGCCCGACGCAGCACACATCGGCCCGGCGCTCGGCCAGGCGGGCCAGCACCTGCTCCATCGCGGCGCCACCGGCGCCGTCGGCCATCACGGCGAGCACCGGCACCTGGGGATCGACGAGCGCCAGCGGCCCGTGCAACAGGTCGGCGCCCGAGAACGCCTGTGCGGACACGTAGGCCGTCTCCATCAGCTTCAACGCGGCCTCCCTCGCGGTGGCGTAGGAGTAACCACGGGCCGTGGTGATCATCCGCTGGGCGAACCGGTAGCGCTGGGCGATCGCGGCGATCTCGCCGTCGTGGGCCAGCACCCCGTCGGCCAGGTCGGGCAGCACGGCGGCGAGCTCACCGCCCTGTCGGGCTGCACCGCCCTGCCGCACCCGATCCAGCAGCAGGTACAGCGCGAGCAGCTGGGCGGTGTAGGACTTCGTGGCGGCCACCGAGCGTTCCGCGCCGGCCAGCACGTCGACGTGGACGTGGGCGACACGGGCGAGCGCGGAGGTCGCGTCGTTGGTGACCGCGACCGTCAGCGCGCCCTGCGCACGGGCGACCTCCAGCGACCGGACGAGGTCCGGCGAGCCCCCGGACTGGCTGACCCCGATCATCAGCACGTCGCGCAGCTCGGGCCGGGCGCCGTAGGCCGTCATCGTCGACGGGGAGACCAGCCCGGCAGGGAGCCCCAGGCTGATCTCGACGAGGTACTTGGCGTAGAGCGCGGCGTGGTCGCTGGTGCCGCGGGCCACGAACAGCACGGTGCGCGGCGCGCGACGGCGGATCTCCGCGGCCGCGGCGTCCAGCCCGGCGCCCGGCCCGTCCGCCAGCAGCCTGCGCCAGACGGCGGGCTGTTCGGCGATCTCCGCCGCCATCAGGCGGCCGGGACGCTGCTCTGCCACGGCGGTCATGCCCGCGGCTCCCCGGCACCCGCGACGATCCGCGGCTGCTCGGAACCGGCCGCGCCGAGCGTGGCCGCGAGCCGCACGGCACCGGCCACCGGCGCCTCGGTGAGCACCCGGACCTCGGCGTGCGAGAGCCGATTGCGCACCGCCTCCTGCAGCAGCGGCTGGTGCACGAGGACGCCGCCACCGAGCACGACCGGCCCTGGGCTCCCCAGCCGGTCGAGTACCCGGCCCGCCAGCGCGGCGAGCGCGTCGGCTGCCGCGTCGAGGATCGCGCAGGCGGCGGCGTCACCGGTGCCGGCCAGCTCGATGACAGCGCCGGCATGTCCTGCCCAGTACCGCCGGTCCTGCGTGGCGTAGACATGGTCGATGAGCTGCTCTCGCGCCGCGAGGCCGCAGCGCTCCAGCAGCGCTGCGGTGAGCGCGTCGACCGGCGCCCCCGCGTCCATGCGGTCGAGGGCGTGGCGAACGGCGTCGAGCGCAACGCTGTAGCCACTGCCCTCGTCACCGAGGAGGTGTCCCCAGCCCCCGGCACGGGCCTCGGTGCCGTCGGCGCGCGATCCCCAGGCCACCGAGCCGGTGCCGGAGATCAGGGCGACCCCCGCGTCGAGCCCCGCGGCGGCGAGGACGAGCCGTGCGTCGTGTACGACCAGCACGCTCGCACCCGGCACCCGTTCCGCGAGAAGGCGTTCGAGGGCTCCGATCGAGTCGGTTCCGTCGGCGCCGGCCGCCCCCGCGCATACGGCGTCGACGCCCGCCGGATCGAGCGGGGTGAGCAGCGCGTCGAGTGGGCGCCCCGCCTCGGCGAGGCCGACGGCTGCGATGTTCGCGCTCCCGGCGACCGCCTCGCCCACCGGCACCCCGTCCACGGAACGGACGCCGTGGGTCTTGGAGCCACCGATGTCGATGCCGATGACGGTCCGCAACTGCACTCCTATCCGGCTAGATGTTTGGTCTAGACGACTTGCCTCAGACTGGCAGACGGCGCCCGTGCCGGGCAAGCGTGCATGCTGTGTGCGTGCCCACCTGTCGCCACTGCCACACCGTCTGCGAGCACGGCACCGCAGCCACTCTGATCTGGGTGCACGAGCGGGAGCCGGATGGGCGGGTGCGCTGGCTCTGCCCGGAATGCGTTCGGCGGCATCTGCGCGACATCGAGGCAAGGCTGCCTACCGGATGGCAGTGAGGCTGCCGGCGAGATGACAGCGAAGGAGGCGACGACGGTGGAAGGTCGCCCGTCCTGAACGCGTAAGTTGTTCGGCATGCAAACCTGGGCAACCGTCGACGTCCCACGGCTCGCCGGCGGCGGTCCGCCGCTGCGCCTGTACGACACCGCCACCGGAAGGATCCGCCCGACCGCGCCCGGGCCGACCGCCACGATGTACGTCTGCGGGATCACCCCCTACGACGCCACACACCTCGGCCACGCCGCCACCTACCTGGCATTCGACCTGGTCAACCGGCTGTGGCGGGACCAGGGCCACGATGTGCACTACGTCCAGAACGTCACCGACATCGACGACCCCCTCCTGGAGCGCGCCGCCCGCGATCATGACGACTGGGTCGTGCTCGCCATGCGCGAGACGGCGCTCTTCCGCGAGGACATGGAGGCCCTGCGGGTGCTGCCACCGCGGCACTACGTCGGCGCCGTGGAGGCGATGGGGGAGATCGCCGAGCTCGTCGGCAAGCTGCTCGCCTCGGGAGCGGCGTACCGGATCGACGACCCGCAATACCCGGACGTCTACTTCGACAGCTCGGTCACCGGTCACTTCGGCTATGAGTCCCACCTCGACGAAGCCACGATGATCGAGCTGTCCCGCGAGCGTGGGGGTGACCCCGACCGACCGGGCAAGCGGCACCCAGCCGACGCCCTCCTCTGGCGCATGGCGCGTCCGGACGAGCCGTCGTGGCCGTCGGACCTGGGGCCGGGGCGGCCCGGATGGCACGTCGAGTGCGCCGCGATCGCGCTCAACCGGCTCGGCACCCAGATCGACCTCAACGGCGGCGGGTCCGACCTGATCTTCCCGCACCACGAGTTCGGAGCCGCTCACGCCGAGGCGTTCACCGGCGAGCACCCGTTCGCCCGGCACTACACGCACACCGGGATGATCGGTCTCGACGGCGAGAAGATGTCCAAGTCGCGCGGCAACCTGGTCTTCGTCTCGAAGCTCCGGGCGGAAGGCGTCGACCCGGCTGCGGTCCGCCTCGCGCTGCTCTCGGGCCACTACCGCGAGGACCGGCCGTGGACAGCCGACCTCCTCGCTCAGGCGCAGGCCCGGCTCGCCCGCTGGCGCCAAGCCGTCGCCCTCGACGCCGCCCCCAGCGCCGAGGACCTCGTGCTCCGGCTGCGCACCCATCTGGCCGACGACCTGGACACCCCCGCGGCTCTGGCCGCTGTCGACGCGTGGGCCGCGGAGGCGCTCGAACGCCGCGGCGGCGACGCGAACGCGCCCGCCCTCGTCCGCGACGCCGTCGACGCGCTGCTCGGGGTGGCGCTCTAAGCGAAACTCGGGCCGCCGGCGGGGCACGACCTCAGTCCGGCGGCTCGACGGTCCCCGCGTCGGGTTGCACGTCCGCGCCGTCCGGCACCTGCGTGTCGCCTGCGTCGATCGGGATCTCCAGGTCGCGCTCCGGTACGCCGGGTGGGCGGGGCGGTTCCGGGTCGAGATGCGGCAATTGCGTCATATCGTCGGCCTACCCGTTCTGGTTGGGTGGAGCACATGGCGGGCAACGTGCTGGGCGGCGAGCTGCAGACCTGCAGCACCGACCCGATGACCGGTTTCACCCGCAACGGCTGCTGCGAGACCGACCCGGAAGACGGTGGCGTGCACACCGTGTGCGCCATGGTCACCGAGGAGTTCCTCCGGTTCAGCGCCGAACGCGGCAACGATCTGTCCACCCCGCGCCCCGAGTACGGCTTCGCCGGACTGCGGCCGGGCGATCGCTGGTGCGTCTGCGCCTCCCGCTGGGCCGAGGCG
>DASYES010000141.1:0-11159 GCA_036498885.1 Pseudonocardia sp. | reverse complement strand
CCGGCCTGGGCTGCTCGCGGGCAGCGGCGCCACCCTTGCGCATGTCCGGCTGAACGACGCCGCCAGGCGGCGTTCCGCCGGTGGAGGCACCGGCGAGGCCGAGGACGCTCACCACCGGACCGAGCGCCACCTGACCGAGCCCGCAGATCGAGGTCTTGCGCATGGCCTCTTCCAGCTGCAGGATCCGGCCACGCTGAGCGTCGTCCAACGTGGAGTTGCCGGACTCCAGCACGTCGCGCAGGAGCGTGTGCGCCTTGGTGGAACCCACCCGGCAGGGCACGCACTTGCCGCACGACTCGTTGCGGAAGAACCGCAGCACGTTCGTGGATGCCGCGAGCAGGTCGGTGCCCTCCGCGAGGACGACGAGCGCGCCGGAGCCGAGCATCGTGCCCGCCTCCGCCGCCGTGCCGAAGTCGAGCCGCAGGTCGAGCTGATCGGGCCCGATGAAGTTGGACGACGCTCCGCCCGGCTGCACCGCGCCGACCGCCGCCCCGCCGGTGACCCCACCGGCGAGGTCGATCAGCTCGCGGACGGTGGTGCCCATCGGCACGCAATAGACATCGGGCTTCTCGACGTGGCCGGACACGGCGAAGAACTTCCAGCCCACCGATTCGCCGACGCCCTGGTCCTTCCACCACTGAGCTCCGCGCTGCACGATCACCGGCACATCGGCGAACGTCTCCACCGAGTTGATCAACGTGGGCCGACCGTGCAGGCCGTAGTTGCCGGGGAACGGGGGCTTGTTCCGCGGTTCCCCGCGGTGGCCCTCCATGCACTCGAGCAGCGCTGTCTCCTCGCCGAGGATGTAGCCACCCGGCGAGACGAACACGTCGACGTTCAGCCGTCGCCCGCTGCCGCACGCGTCCGGCCCGATCACGCCGGCGGCCCGCAGCGCGTCGATCTCCTCGCGGAGTACGTGCTCCTCGGGGCCGTACTCGTGCCGGATGAAGACCCAGCCCTCCTCGGCCCCGACCACGGCCATGCCGAGCAGCAGGCCCTCCAGCACGAGGTGCGGCTGCTGGGCCAGGATCTGGCGGTCCTTGAACGTTCCGGGCTCGGACTCGTCGGCGTTCACGATGGCGTACTTCGTGCCGCGCGGAGCGTCAGCGGAGCGCGCGTCGGCAGGGCCCGGCTCGGCGGCCCGGACCAGCCCCCACTTCTGCCCGGTGGGGAAGCCCGCGCCACCCATCCCGCGCAGACCGGAGTCCTTCAGCGTGGCGACGATCTCGTCGGCGTCCAGCTCGCCTGCGAGCAGCGCGCGCAGCGTGGCGTACCGCTCGGGGACCCCGGAACCGGCGGGGTAGGGGTCGTTCGGCCAGGGCTCGAGCCGTGTCGCTGCGGCGGCGTCACCCACGCCCGAACCGCGAGCGGCTCCCACGAGGTCGTCGACCTCCGACACAGGAGCCGGGCGCTCGTTCACCGCCACCGCAGGGGCGACGTCGCAGCGGCCGAGGCAGGACACCTCGACGATCTCGACGTCGGTGTCCTCGCCGTAGCGCTCCCGCAGCTCGGCGATCCGTGCCTCACCGTCGCGCAGCCAGCACGGCAGGTCGTGGCAGACGTGCAACGCCACCTTCGTCGGCGGCTCCGTGCGGAAGTGCGGGTAGAACGAGATCAGGCCTTCGATCTCGTACCGCGGCCGACGTGCGTCGCGGGCGAGCTCCTCCAGCTCCTCGCGCGGGAGCCAGCCGAGCCGGGCCTGGATCGCGTTGAGCGCCGGGATGAGCGACGGGCCAGGGAACTTCCCGGCCCGCGCCTCCACCCCGGGCACGCGGCGCGCCCGCACGTCGGCCATGCGGTCGGACAGCTCGGTCATGCACGAACTCCTGCACTAGACGTGATCTCCGCATGCGCCACGCCGAGGGCCTCGACCTGCACCGCGCAGAACTTGAACTCCGGAATCTTGCCGAAGGGGTCGACCTCGTCGATCGTCAAGAGGTTGGCCGCCGCCTCGCGGAAGTGGAACGGGATGAAGCAGTTGCCCAGCTGCTCGCGGTGCGAGATCCGGACCAGCAGCTCGATCGTGCCGCGCCGGGACCGCACGCGGACCATCTCCCCATGGGCGACCCCGCGATCGGCGGCGTCCTTCGGGTGCATGTACACCTCGGCGACCGGCGAGATCGCATCGAGCGCGAACGAGCGCCGGGTCATCGAGCCGGTATGCCAGTGCTCGAGCAAGCGGCCGGTGTTGAGCACCAGCGGGAAGTCGGCGTCGGGCAGCTCCCGAGGCGGCAACCACTGCGCAGGCACGAGGTGGGCGAGCCCGTCGTCGGTGTTGAACTTCTCGTCGAACATGACGATGGTGCCGTCGCTGTGCTCCGGGTCGTCGTTCGGGTAGAGCTTCCCGGACAGCCCGAGGTTGCCGTGCGAGAGGTTCTTGTACGACGGCATGAGCTCGACCATCTCGTCGAAGACCTCGCTCGGGCTCTCGTACGTCCAGTTCAGCCCGATCCGGTTCGCGATGTCCTGCACGATCTTCCAGTCGGGCCGGGCCTGGCCGGGAGGGTCCATCACCTTACGGCCGAGCTGCACCCGGCGGTCGGTGTTGGTGTAGGTGCCGTCCTTCTCCAGGTAGGAGCTCGCGGGCAGGATCACGTCGGCGAACTCGGCGGTCTCGGTGAGGAAGATGTCCTGGACCACGAGGAAGTCCAGTGCCGAGAGCGCCCTGCGTACCTTGTTGATGTTGGGGTCGGACAGGAACGGGTTCTCCCCGAGCATGTACATCCCGCGCACGCCACCCGGCTGCAGCACCGACTTGATGATCTCGGTGACGGTGAGGCCGCGCTTCGGGTCGAGGGTGGTGCCCCACGCCTCCTCGAACTGCTGCCGCGTGGCGTCGAGGTCGACGCCCTGGTAGTCCGGGTAGAACATCGGGATCAGCCCGGCGTCGGACGCGCCCTGGACGTTGTTCTGCCCGCGCAGCGGGTGCAGGCCCGTGCCCGGACGCCCGACGTTGCCGGTGATCGAGCACAGCGCGATGAGGCAGCGGGCGTTGTCGGTGCCGGTGGTGTGCTGGGAGATTCCCATCCCCCAGTAGACGACGCCGGCCCCGGCCTCGCCCCAGGTCCTCGCGACCTCGCGGATCGTGTCGGCGTCGACGCCGGTGATCTGGGCGGCGCGCTCCGGTGGGTAGTCGGCCACCGTGCGCGCGAGCTCGTCGTAGTTGGACGTGCGGCTCGCGATGAACTCGCGGTCGATCAGCCCGAGGCGGATCACCTCGTGCATGATCGAGTTGTAGAACGCGACATCGGTGCCGGGCTTGAGCTGCACGAAGATGTCGGCGTGCTCCGCCACGGTTGACGCGCGCGGGTCGACGTAAATGATCTTCGTGCCACGCCTGCGAGCCTGCTTGAAGAACGAGCTGGCCACCGGGTGGTTGGCCGTCGGGTTGGAGCCGGTGATGATCACCACGTCGGCGTTGGCCACGTCGCCGTAGGTGGTGGACACCGCGCCGGAACCGACGCCCTCGAACAGCGCCGCCACCGAGGACGCGTGGCAGAGCCGGGTGCAGTGGTCGACGTTGTTGGTGCCGAAGCCGGTGCGGATCAGCTTCTGGAAGAGGTAGGCCTCCTCGTTGGAGCACTTCGCCGAGCCGAACCCGGCGATCGCGCCGGGGCCGCCCTCGGCGTGGATCTCCTTCATCCGCCGGGCGACGAGGTCGAGCGCCTCCTCCCAGGTGGCCTCCCGGAAGTGCGGCAGCACCTCGTCGTAGTCGACGAGGCCGCCGGGCTTGCGACCCCCACCTCGCTTGGCGCTCGGGTCGTCCTTGCGGCCGCCGCCGCTGCGGTTGCCGCCGGTGCCGCCGCGCCCCCTGTCGTTGGTCGCGCCGTCAGCCGAGCCGTTGCCGTCGCCGCGCACGTCGGCCGACAGCGGGCCCTTGGGGTAGGCGGAGTCGATGCGGATCAGCGGCGTCGTGATCCGCTGCGGGGAAGCCGCGTAGTCCCAGCCGTAGCGGCCCTTGACGCACAGGCGGCTCTGCGAGCCGGGCTGGTCGCGGCCCTCGGCGAAGGAGATCGCGCCCCGCTCGCGGTCGACGTAGTAGGTGAGCGCGCAGCCGACGCCGCAGTACGGGCACACGGAGTCGACGGCGTCGAGCTCTTCGCGCGGCCGGATCGGGATGTTGCGGATCGACTTGTTGGTGAGCGCCCCCGTGGGGCAGGCCTGCACGCACTCGCCGCACGTGACGCACGAGCTCGAGCCCATCGGGTCGTTCAGGTCGAACGCGATGCGCGTGGAGTAGCCCTTGCCCGAGCGGCCGATCACGTCGTTGCCCTGGATGTCGTCGCAGGCCCGGACGCAACGGTCGCACAGGATGCAGGCGTCGTGGTTGACGTCGATGACGGGGTTGGACGAGTCGACGCCGCGCCCGGACCCGCACGGCAGGTCGGTGGTCTCGCGAGCGACGTCGAACCCGTCGGCAAGCGCCAGCAGCAGGTTGTCGCCGGTGGTGGTCTGCTTGGGGTCCTCGGCTCGCGGCGGCTGGTCGGACACCAGCAGCTCGGTGAGCGTGGCCCGGTTGCGCTCCAGCTCCGGTGTGGAGGTCTTGACCTCCATGCCGTCCTCGCAAGGGCGCACACATGCGGCCGCGAACACGCGTCCGCCTGTGTCGACCACACACATCCGGCACACGCCGACCGGGTCGTAGCGCTCGTTGTGGCACAGCACAGGGATGTCGACGCCGACCTGCTTGGCGGCGTCGTAGATCGACGTGCCTTCCGGGACCGTGATCTCGGTGCCGTCGATCGTGGCGGTGACCGTGCGAACTGCGGTCGCCGGGTCCTGCACGGCTGTCATCTCGGGCCTCCGTCGGTCAGGCGTCTCGATCTGACCGTAGTCGACTGTATGCACACTCGTCATCCCCGGCACAGATTTCGGCCGGGCTACCACAATCGAGACTAGTTGGCCGTACCCACAGCGGCGCGCCGACCGGGCCTCGAATCGAGAAATCAGGGCACGAGCAGGCCCCAGAAGCCGGCCCACGGTACAAACACCGCGCCGGCTGCTACGAGCAGCGCCGCTCGCGTCCGGCCCGCGCTGAGCGCGGTGGCCCGCCACCGCGCGGCGACCATGATCGCTGCGATCACCGCGACCCGGGCCAGCGCCTGAAGCGCCAGCCACACCAGCGGCCGTCCGGCGAGCATCGGGCCCGGAGTCACGGTGCGTCCGGCGGTCGCCTGCAGGTATCCGAGGTACGCGAGCGTGCCCGCCACCGTGGTGAGGCCCGCACCTGCCAGCACCCCGGCAGGCCGGGGGGAGCGCACGACCGGCCGTCCGCGCAGCCGGCGCCACGCCGCCGTCAGGCCGAACCCCGCGAAGCCGAGCGCGAGCACCGCAGGCGAGCCACCTGCACCCACGCCGACTCGCACCACGCCGGCGCAGGCACGGCAGCGGTCGGCCGGGGCTGCTCGCCCGCGCCGGCCACGCTCGTGGCCGGCGGTCGTTCGCCGGCGACGTCGGCGACCCAGGACGTCACGAGGCCGACGTAGCCGGGGGCGAACGTGCCGCCCTTGTCGAATCCGTCGGTGGTGGTCCGCAAACTGTGCTCGGCACCCTCAACGGTGCGCAGCGTGTAATGGCGGTTGCCGGCCTCGTCGAGGGCGGCCCGGTATGCGGTGACGCTCTCGACGGGCGGGGTCAACCGGTCCCGCGCGCCCCAGACGCCGAGCACCGGAAGCGTGAGGCGCCGCAGCGCGGGGCCGGGATCGAAGTACGGCTCCGGAAAGAGGCCCATGGCCGCGAGCACCCGGTAGGGCGTGCGCGCGTGCGTCTCGACGAGCGATCCCGTGACGCCGCCGTGCTGCATCTTGATCGTGTCGGCCCAGATCTGCTGGCGCAGCGGGGTCACGCCGTTCGCGCCCACAACCACCAGGAACGCGGTCCGCGGCTCCCTTTCCGCGGCCAGTGGCGCGACCCAGCCGCCCTCGCTGAACCCCCAGATCCCGACCTCGTCCGGATCGACCTCCGAACGCCCTCTGAGGAGATCGGAGGCGGCGATGGCGTCGTCAGCGAGGCGCGAGTACGACCGCTCCAGGAGCGAGTAGCCGGCAGTGCGCTTGTCGTAGGTCAACGTGGCGATGCCGGCACGCGTGAAAGCCGCCGCCTCGGCGCGGTACTTCTCGCGGGGGCCGGGCCCGGCTCCGTGCACCAGCACCATGCCGGGCAGCTTCGGTCGCGCGTCTGCCGGCACCCGCAGCGTGGCGGGCAGGAGCAGCCCGTCGCTCGTGGGGATGCTCAGCTCCATCTCGCGGATGGCCGGCTCTGCCGCTGTTCGCATCCCCTCCCGCGCGATCCCTGCGGCGGCAGGCGGTGCTGTCCACGCTGCTGCACCCAGCAGCGCCGACAGCAGCGCCGCGCCGGCGCCGGCGGCGACCAGTCCGCGTCGAAGTCCCATGGTCCGCTCCTCGAGCAGATAAATGTATGCAAAGAATTCTTTGCAACAGGAACTCTGCTAACTTCGGCGCCGTGGCGGATCAGGGAGAACCCCGAGAGCTCACCGATCCGGCGGCCCTGAGGGCGCTCGGCCACCCGTTGCGGCAGCGGATCCTGCGACAGCTGCACCGCGACGGCCCGGCCACCTCGACCTCGCTCGCCCGGGTGCTCGGCGAGAACACCGGGGCCACCAGCTACCACCTGCGGCAGCTCGCCGAGCACGGGTTCGTGCAGGACGTGCCCGAGCGCGGGCGAGGCCGGGAGCGGTGGTGGCGGGCCCGGGCGCGCGACGTCCGGTTCCCGCCGCGCAGCCGCATGGACGAGGAGGTGCGCGCAGCGTTCGACGAGCTCGGCCGGCTGAACGTCGCCGACGACGTGGCAGCGTTCGCGCGCTTCCATCAGCAGCGCGACTCAATGGGCGAGTGGGGCGACGCCCTGCTGTTCGCCCGCGGCGCGCTGCACCTCACGCTTCCGCAGGTGAGCCAGTTCTGGGAGGACTACATGGCCCTCTACAAGCGCTACGCGAGCGACGCGTCGTCAGAAGGCGCGCAACGCGTGCTGCTGCGCTTCGTGGCGTTCCCGGACGTCGATTGAGCGCTCCCCGCGCACGAGTGTGTGCTCGTCGCAGGGGCCGCGGTCCCTGCGACGAGCACGGTGGGTCTGCGAGGACGCGTCAGACGCCGGCCAGCTCGACCGGGTCGATCGGCTGGTCGAACTGGGTGCGGTGAAGCTCGGCGTAGCGGCCGTCCTGCGCGATCAGCTCCGTGTGGGTGCCACGCTCGACGATCCGGCCGCCTTCCAGTACCAGGATCTGATCGGCGGCCCGGATGGTGGACAGCCGGTGGGCGATGACGATCGCGGTGCGCCCCTCGAGCGCCTCGCCCAGCGCCTCCTGCACCGCGGCCTCCGAGGTGGAGTCGAGATGAGCGGTGGCCTCGTCGAGCACGACCACGCGCGGCCGCGCGAGCAGGAGCCGGGCGATGGTGAGCCGCTGACGCTCTCCGCCGGAGAGCCGGTAGCCACGCTCACCGACCACCGTGTCGAGACCGTCGGGCAGCGCAGCCACCAGGTCCTCGAGGCGCGCCCGGCGCAGCACCTCCCGCAGCTCGTCGTCGTGGGCCTCGGGGCGGGCGAGCAGCAGGTTGGCCCGGATCGTTTCGTGGAACAGGTGGCCGTCCTGCGTGACCAGGCCCAGCGCCCCGCGGAGGGTGTCGAACGACAGGCTGCGGACGTCGACCCCGCCGAGCCGCACCGCACCGGCGTCGACGTCGTAGAGCCGGGGGAGCAACTGCGCGATGGTGGACTTGCCGGCTCCGGACGAACCGACCAGCGCGATCATCTGCCCGGGCTCGGCGGTGAAGGAGATGTCGTGGAGCACCTCCTCGCCGCCCCGGCGATCGAGCTGTGCGACCTCCTCCAGCGACGCGAGCGACACCTTGTCGGCGGCCGGGTATCCGAAGCGGACATCGTCGAAGTCCACGGACAGCGGCCCGTCGGGCAGGGGCAGCGGATTGGCGGGTTCGGCGATGAGCGGCGGCAGGTCCAGCACCTCGAACACGCGCTCGAAGCTCACCAGCGCGCTCATCACCTCGACGCGGGCGCTGGCCAGCGCCGTGAGGGGGGCGTAGAGACCGGTGAGCAGAAGGGCCAGAGCGACGACGTCGCCCGCCGGCATCCCGCCGGTGATCGCGATGTAGCCGCCGAGCCCGTAGACGAGCGCGAGGGCCAGCGCGGAGACGAGCGTGAGTGCGGTCACGAAGACCGACTGGACCATCGCGGTGCGCACCCCGATGTCGCGGACGCGCGCGGCCCTGGCGACGAACTCACGCGTCTCGTCGGCGGGGCGACCGAAGAGCTTGATCAGGGTGGCGCCCGGAGCGGAGAACCGCTCGGTCATCTGGGTGCCCATGGCTGCGTTGTGGTCGGCGGCCTCGCGCTCGAGGTAGGCGAGCCGGCGGCCCATCCGCCGGGCAGGGAGCACGAACACCGGCAGCAGCACGAGCGCGAGCAGCGTGACCTGCCAGGAGAGCGTGAGCATGACGACGAGCGTGAGGGTGAGCGTGACGAGGTTGCCCACCACTCCGGACAGCGTGTCGCTGAACGCCCGCTGGGCGCCGATCACGTCGTTGTTGAGCCGGCTGACCAGTGCGCCGGTGCGGGTGCGGGTGAAGAACGCGACCGGCTGGCGCTGCACGTGGTCGAACACCGCGGCGCGCAGGTCGAGGATCAGTCCTTCGCCGAGCGACGCCGACAGCCAGCGCTGCACGATCCCGCTGACGGCCACGGCCACGGCGATCACAGCGATGAGCACCGCCAGGCCGACCACCACCCCGAGCGGGCCGTGGTTGACGATGGCGTCGACCACCCTGCCCGCGAGCACCGGGGTGGCGACCGCGAGTACGGCACCGATCACGCTGACCAGCAGGAATGCGATTATCCGGCGCCGGTGCGGCCGCGCGAACGCCACGATCCGGCGCAGTGTGGCAACCGAGAAGGGTCGTTTCTCCCCGTGCGCGGTCGCCGCGTGATACAGCGAGTTCCACGCAACCATCTCCATGCTCATGAGCTGCTCCTCGTTCCGGTCGCCGCATCTGCCGCGCACCCATAGGACGTGGGGAACCGGCCGAACTCATCGGTGTGGAACAACCTCGCCCCGTCAGTGTGGCGAGGGGGACCGACAGTTCTCATCCGTTCTCCCCGGGTCCGGACAGACACTAGAAGTTGAAGTCAACTTGAAGTCAACGCGCGCACCGCTTGACCGCCGCCGCCACCGGCGCGACCGCTCGGCGTCAGCCGCCCGAACTCGCCGTACAGGACCTGCCGACACCCGAGGAGGTGTTCCGGGTCAAGCGGTAGGTACCGGCGCCGCGCTGCACCTCGGTCATGGCTGTCCCCGTGTGCCGTTTATGAGTTTCATCACATGTGGTCGGTGCGGCGCCCGTGGTCGGCTGGGGCCGGGTGCCGCCGGGGCCGGGTGCCGCCGGGGAAGATGCTGTGGATCCCGCTGCCCGTCTGCATCGCGATCTTCGCCTTCGGTGGGCCGCCTCGGCGGGCCAGGGCCTCTTCGCGCTGGTCAACGGTTGCGTCGCGGACGCGTGGGAGGTGCAGCAGAAGCGGTGGTACGCCATCGGCCTGCTCATCGTGGTCTTCCTGATCACCGCGGTCGCCCGCCGGATCAGCCGGGCGCTGGAGCTGAGCAACTGGATGATGGTGGGGTTCGTCGGTGAGGGTGGTCACCGACGCCGCGCCGACGCTCGGCCCGCGCCTGCGCGAGCTCGTCGAGGGTGACCCACGGCGGTTCTACTACCCGTTCATGATCGTGCTGCTCGTCGCGACTCGGTGATCCGCACCTCGCGGTGCCGGTGGCCCTCGTCCAGTTCTCGGCGAACATGTCGGACCTCAGGGCGTTGATCTACGCGTACATGCTGATCTACCTCAACAGCAGGCTCCCGAGGGTGGCCCGGCCTCGGCCGTGGCACTCCGTGATCCTGCTGTTGCTGAACTTCGGGTTCTTCGGGTTCTTCTTCGTCACTTCGTGGCGGACGCGCTCGGCGACCCGCTGATCACGTTCTGCGTCTCAGAGGAGCAGATCGGCGAGGTCGGCGGTATCGGGGCGGCCCTCGACGTCCAGGCCGCGGCCCGTGTAGTAGCCCTCGACCATGGACCGCAAGCGCTCCGCGGTGAGCGTGGCGGTGCGGCCGGAGCCCAGCTCGAGCGGGGTCTCGAGCATGCGGCGCGGGAGGGTGTCGTCCTCGGCGGTGGCGCCCTCCCGCAGGTTGAACACGCGCTTTGCCAGCACGATCCGCCGGGCCGCCGCCCGCAGCTCGTCGGGCGTGACGTCCCAGCCCGTGACGGACCGCAGCAGCACCGCCCACTCGTCGAACGGCTCGGTGAACACGCCGCGGAGGAACTTGCAAAGGATCATCGAGTCCATGACCGCGGCGCGGTCCTCGGTGCCGATCGCGGCGGCCACGTGCGCCGAGCCTCCGGCCAGCCGGTCGAGGTTGCCGGACAGGTCGGCCTCGTAGGCGCCGGATCGGTTGTGGTCGGCCCCCCGGGCGTTCACGGCGAGGCCCAAGGCCATCGACTGGAGTGACCGCGGCTCGTACCCCGGCAGTTCCAGGCCCTTGACCTGGGGGGCGAAGTCGATCGAGCCGTGCCCGACGACATCGGCTGCCGCGCGCGAGCCGAGCGCCAGCAGTTCGCCGAGGCCTTCGGAGCGCGAACCGATGAGGTCGAGTGCCCGCAGCAGCGCCGGGCCGTCTCCGAAGCGCAGCCACGGCGCGTCGATCAGGCCGCGCTCAACGCACTCCATCGCCCACGCGATCGTGCCGCCTGCGGAGATCGTGTCGATGCCGAGCTCGTCGCAGCGGGCGCTGGCGGCGAAAACGTCGTCGGGATCGGACACCCCGCAGAGCGGTCCGAGCGCGAACACGTTCTCGTACTCCATCCGCTGGCTGCCCCCGCCCTTACGGGAGTAGATGTGCTCGCAGCCGATGGTGCACGAGGCGCAGCTGTTGCGCGCGACCCCGCGCATCTCGTGCAGCTCCTCAGCTGCAAGCCGCGGCGCCTCGGCAAACGTGGCGGCGGTGAAGTTGCGCGTCGGGAGCGTCGATACCGCGTTGAACGCGAGCAGGTTGGCGAGCGTGCCCAGCTCGCGGTACTTGGCCGTCGCCGGACCGAAGCTGCGCTCGCGCAGGCTCTTTGCCGCGCCCAGCACAGCGGCGGGA
>DASYES010000140.1:0-3144 GCA_036498885.1 Pseudonocardia sp. | reverse complement strand
TCAGCTCGAACATGCCCACGGTGCGCACCAGCACCAGGATGGCCGCCGCGAGCATGCCCGGTACGAGCAGGGGGCCGAGCACGCGGACGAACAGCGCGCGCGTTCCGGCGCCGCACATCCGCGCCGCCGACTCGATGCTCGGGTTGATCTGCTCGATGAACGGGGTCATCGTGAGGATCACGAACGGCACCGACGGCACCAGGTTGGCGAGCACCACACCCGAGGCGTTGCCCGCGAAGCCGAACTTGTAGAGCACCGTCGCGAGCGGGATGCCGTAGGTGATCGGCGGCATGAGGATCGGCAGCAGGAACGCGAAATAGACGATCTTCTTGCCCGGGAACGTGTGCCTGGCCAGCACATATGCGGCCGGCACCCCGATCAGCACCGAGATCACAACGACGAGCAGCGACACCTGCAGGGTGACGCCGACGACCTCGAGGAGCCCGAACTCCCGCCACGCCGTGCTGTACCAGCCCGTGGTGAAGCCGCTCGGCAGCCAGGTGCCGAACCACTGGGTGCCGAACGAGCTCACGAGGACCGCGCCGATCACCCCGGCGAGGTTCAGGAGGAAGAACGCGACGGCACCCCAGATCAGCCAGCCCGCCGGGCTCGCGACGAGCCGGCGCCGCGGGCGCGTCGCAACGGTGTCGGCCATCAGCCCTTGCCTCCCGTCGAGCCGGTGTAGAGCCGCGAGCGCCACAGCAGGACGACGCCGATGACGATCAGCTCGACCGCCCCCATCACCATCGCGATGGCCGAGGCCAGCGAGTAGTCGTACTGCTCGTACGCGGCCTGGTAGGCGGCGAGGGCGAGCACGCGCGTCTCCCCCGCCGGGTTGCCCACCAGCACCGCCGACGGGAACACGCTGAACGCCAGCACGAAGGCCAGGCAGAACGTGGTGGCGAGGCCCGGGGCGAGCAGCGGCAGCGTGATGTACCGGAACCGCTGGCGCCAATCGGCTCCCAGCGTGGCCGCCGCCCGCTCCAGCGTGGGGTCGATCCCCGACAGGTAGGACAGGATCAGCAGGAAGGCGAACGGGAACCCGGTGATCACCAGGGAGAAGAAGACGCCCCAGTAGTTGTTCACCAGTCGCACGGGGTCGTCGATCAGCCCCAGCGACATCAGGACCTTGTTGAACCAGCCGGCCGGACCGAGGTAGTTCAGCAGGCCCTGTGCCGTGAGCACGGTGCCGAGCGTGATCGGGACGACGAGCACGATCGTCAACAACCGCTTCCCGCGGAAGCTGCCCCGCATCCGGTAGGCGATCGGAACGGACGCCAGCACGTTGAGCAGGGCCGCGGGCAGCGCCAGCCGAAGCGTGTTCCAGATCGTGCCGCTCTGGTAGGCGTCGGAGAAGAACGCCTGGTAGCTGGCGAGCAGGCCGCCCTCCTCCGGCGCGAACGACAGCTGCAGGCCGTACAAGAACGGGTAGACGAACAACAGCACCACGAACAGCACCGCCGGCACGAGCAGGAGCAGGTGCCGGTCGATCCCCCGCTCGGCCAGCCGATGGCGCAGCCCGGGGTCCTGCTCCCGGCGCTCCTGCCCGGCCGTGCGCTCGGCGATGAGGCTCACGACGGCACCCTCACGACGGCACCGCTGCCACGAGCGGTTCCGGAACGTGCTCGCCCGTCGCGAGGGGATAGATGAGCAGCTGCCGCGGGTCGATGGTCAGGGTGACGGCCTCGCCAGGCGCCAGCCGCTGCCCGGTGCGCAGGTGCAGCGCCCGGCCGTCGGACGTGCGGACCTCCACGGCGAGCTCGCGCCCCTGGTACCCCACCACCTCCACGGTGGCCGGTGTCCCATCCGGTTCGTCCGCCGCGCCCACCAGCACGTCCTCGGGACGCACGGCCGCCACCACCCGGTCCCCGACCGCCACGTCGGCAGTCGCAGTGCCGCGCAGGCGCAGCTCGCCTGCCTGCACCACGACCTCCGTGCCGCTCACGTGCGTGACGTCGACCTCCACGATGTTGCGGAAGCCCATGAAGTCGGCGACGTGCCAGTTCGCCGGGCGGGTGTGCAGCTCCTCGGACGTGCCGATCTGCTGCACGCGCCCGTCGCGGAGCACCACGAGCCGGTCGGCGAGCGAGAGCGCCTCCTCCTGGTCGTGCGTGACGTACACGGTGGTGAGCCCCAGCGACTGGTGCAGCCTGCGGATCTCCGACCGCATCTCCAGCCGCAGCTTCGCGTCCAGGTTGGACAGCGGCTCGTCCATCAGCACGAGCGACGGCTCCAGCACCACCGCGCGGGCGATCGCCACGCGCTGCTGCTGGCCGCCGGAGAGCTGGCCGGGCAGCTTGTTCGCGTGCTCGTCGAGCTGGACGAGGCTGATCGCCTCGGCGGTGCGGCGCACGACCTCGGCGCGGGGCAGCCGCCGCATCTGCAGCCCGAAGGCGACGTTGCGGCGCACCGACATATGGGGGAAGAGCGCGTAGCTCTGGAACACCATGCCGAACCCGCGCTTCTCCGGTGGCAGCGTGTCGATCCGCCGCTCCCCGTCCGGGCCGACCTGCCAGATGCTCCCGGTGGTGAGGGGCAGCAGACCCGCCAGGCAGTTCAGCGCCGTCGACTTCCCGCAGCCGGACGGTCCGAGCAGCGCGATGAACTCCCCCGCTCGGATCGTCAGGTCGAGGTCGACCAGGGCGTCCTTGCCGGCGAACCGGCGTCCCACACCATCGATCCGAAGTTCGGTGAACGAACCTTCGGTCACCGGCTGCCACCACCGATCTCGCGGTCCCAGCGGTCGAACGCGGCGACCATGTCCTTCGTGGCCAGCGGGGTGGCGGTGGGGTGGTCGCGGATCAGCGCCTCGTACTCGGGACGGCCGAACTGGGCGATCACGTCGCGGCTCTGCTGCGGTGCCATGTCGAGCGTGACGCCCTTGATCGCGGGGCCGGGGTAGAAGTAGCCGGTGTCGTAGGCCTTCGCCTGCTGCTGCGGGGTGAGCATGAACGCGAGCAGCGCGAGCACCGCCGACTGCTTGTCGGCCGAGACGCCCTTCGGGATCGCGGCGTAGTGGGCGTCGGTCACCCAGGTGAAGCCGTCGAGCGTGGTGACCTTGTAGTCAGCGGGCACGGTGCCCAGCGCGCGCGGGTTGATGTCCCATCCGGTGGTGCTGACGATGATGTCGTAGGTGCCGTTGGC
>DASYES010000139.1:0-2763 GCA_036498885.1 Pseudonocardia sp. | reverse complement strand
AAATAGACGCCAACCAACATCCTCTCAACATAAAGAATAAAATACTAGACATCTAAATCTCAGTGGACGTGTTCGACGAGCGTGTCCGCACCGGCGGTTGGCTCGCCCTTGCCGTCGCCGGAGCCCTCGGCATCGCCGCGTCCACGGCGGTACTGGCCCGATCCCCGCTCCTGCGTGGTGGCGACCCGGCTTCCGACATCGGCCAACGGGACGCACGTCCCTCGGGATGAGCGATTGTCCGCCCCGCCGCCGGTCGACCCGTGCTCAGGCTCCGACCTCCGACGCCAGTCGCTGCAAATAGCCGGCGAACCGCGTGCGGTCCTCCTCGTCCCAGGTGGCGGTGAGCTCGGCGAACGTCTCGCGTTGCCAGCGGTGCGAGGAGTCGATCAGAGCGTGCCCCGTGGCGGTGAGAAGCAGGACGCTGCGTCGGCCGTCGGCCGTCGCCCGCGAGCGCTCGACGTACCCCGCGGCCGCCGCGGCTGCCACCATCCGGCTCGCTCCCGACTGATCGAGGCCGAGCAGGCGGGCGACGTCACCGACCGTGGCCGCGCCGTCCGGGCTGCCTGCGCCCTGCGCGCAGCAGGCGATGACGGCCTCGACGGTGAGCACGTGCTGTGCGGTCTCACCCGCTCCTGCGGCCGCACCGCGGGTCCATCGTCGAGACCAGAACCTCACGAGCCGGAACAGCGCCGGCCCTCCCTCCGCGCTCGTCATGATCACACCCTAGCCAACGCATGCGTATCGCATCTAATCTGCATGCGATACGCATACGTGCTGAGAGGGAACCGTGACGCTCATCCTGAACCACACCATCGTCCGCGCCAGTGACAAGGAGCTGGCTGCCCGGTTCTTCGCCGACCTGCTCGGCCTGGACGTCGGCGCTCCGGCCGGCCCGTTCACCCCGGTGCGGGTGAACGAGGACCTGACACTGGACTTCGACCACCGTGGGCCGGTGCTCGCAGGCCACTTCGGGTTCCTCGTCGACGACGCCACCTTCGACGCAGTGCTGGAGCGCCTCCACGACCGTCCGCAGATCCCGTTCGGATCCGGGCCCGAGCGCGGGTGGGACCGCCGGATCAACCGGCTGTCCGGCGGCCGCGGCGTCTACGTGGGCGATCCCGACGGTCACAGCTACGAGTTCTTCACCACGGTGCCCGGGTGAATCCGCACGAGATCATGGTCGGCGGAAATTTCCGACGTGTGGCGGATGCGGGTGGTGACGGGAGTCACGCATGATCGGGTCGTCCCGTGATCGATCTGGAGGAATCCCCGCATGACGTACGCCTTCGACCCCGAGCTCGCCGCCGCCATCTCGATGCTGCCGGTTCTCGACGTCAACGATCTGCCCGCCGCCCGCGCTCGCGGCGCCGAGCTCCGTGC
This sequence comes from Pseudonocardia sp., assembly GCA_036498885.1. Lineage (GTDB taxonomy): Bacteria > Actinomycetota > Actinomycetes > Mycobacteriales > Pseudonocardiaceae > Pseudonocardia. The sequence goes on along the minus strand of DASYES010000139.1, from coordinate 1,383 downwards.
TGAGCTCCCCGCGCCCGACGCGACGGGTGTGCACGTGGAGGACCGGGACGTCCCCGGCCGCGACGGTGATCCCGACGTGACCCTGCGGATCTACCGACCCGAGCGCCAGGCGGCCCCGGCAGCGATCTACCACGTCCACGGCGGTGGGTTCATCATCGGTGACCTGGAGATCGACCACGCGCGCAACCTCGAGCTCGCACGCGAGCTGGGTGTCGTCGTGGTGTCGGTCGACTACCGGCTCGCGCCGGAGACCCCGTACCCGGGGCCGCTGGAGGACGTCTACGCCGGGCTGGTCTGGACGGCGAAGAACGCCGCCGAGCTGGGCGTCGATGCACAGCGGATCGCGATCCACGGGGTGAGCGCCGGTGGTGGGCTGTGCGCAGGCCTGGCGCTGCTGGCGCGCGACCGCGGAGGGCCGGACATCGCATTCCAGTTCCTCGCGATTCCCGAGGTCGACGACCGGCTGTCGACCCCGAGCATGGTCGCGTACACCGACACGCCCGTCTGGAACCGGCCCAACGCGGTGGTGAGCTGGGATTCCTACCTCGGTGCCGGCGTGCCGGGCAGCGACGACGTCCCGCCCTACGCCGCACCGGCGCGCGCGACCGATCTGGCCGGACTGCCGCCTGCGTACGTCTCGGTGATGCACTTCGACCCGTTGCGGGACGAGGGGATCGCCTACGCGCTGGCGTTGCTCTCCGCGGGGATCACGGTCGAGCTGCACCTGTTCCCCGGCACGTTCCACGGCTCCGCAATGGTGGAGCAGGCGGCGATCGTTCAGCGCGAGCGCGCCGAGGAGATCGCTGTACTGCGCCGGGCGCTGGCACTGTAGCGGCGGGCCGGCACGGTCCCTGTGGTTCCGGGCCATGGACCTCCAGTCACTTCCGCTCCGAGTCGGCGCGGCGGTACCCCTCGAAACCGCCGCGGGAGTGGAGATGTTGGAGGTTGCGGTCACATCCGCCCGGAGCACCCACGCCGTCGTCCGGCCGGATCGGTGCGTCCCATTCGGTATGCAGCTCGTCGCGGATCTCACCCCTCTTCTCGATCATCGCTTCTTGCGGCGGCCGCTGGGACGGACGCCAGATTCGGGCTGTTTGTCGCAAGCAGGTGCCGCAGCCGCTCGGGAGTGTCGGTGGTCAGCACCGGCGTGTAGATCAGCAAGCGCACATGCGGGTGGTCCGACGGTGCGAGTCGGTGCTGCTCCAGATGGAGGTCGCCCACGACCGGATGGCGAAGGAGCCGCACCTGCGAGGAGAACCCTTCGATGTCGTGGTTCTCCCAGCCGGCGCGAAACTCCTCACTCGCCGCCATCAGTCGCTTCACCAGCCGAGCGCATGACGGGTGGCCCAACCGCGGTCCGGCCTCGGCACGGAACTGGGCGAG
>DASYES010000138.1:0-1708 GCA_036498885.1 Pseudonocardia sp. | reverse complement strand
ACCTGACCGACCCCGAGGCGCCCGCACGGGCCGTCCACCACGCGGCGGAGGTGTTCGGCGGCCTGGACATCCTCGTGAACAACGCCGGTGGACCGCCACCGGGGGTGCGGCTGCCGCGCTTCTCCTTCCTGGATCCCACCGACACCGAGTGGCAGGTGATGTTCGAGTTCAACCTCTTCTCCGTGGTCCGCGCCGTGCGCGCCGCGATCCCGCTGATGCTGGAGCGAGGCGGTGGCGCGATCGTCAACGTGTCCTCGGGCAACGCGCGGCAGCCGGGGGCGATGAACGTTGACTACGCGGCGGCCAAGGCCGGCCTGAACAACCTCACCGTGGCGCTCTCGGAGGAGTTCGGCCCGCAAGGTGTCCGGGTGAACACGGTGTCGCCTGGTCCGGTGCGTACGGCCTGGTGGACCGAGGAGGGCGGGGCTGCGGACATCCTCGCGGGTGTGGCCGGCAGCAACCGGAACGACGTGATGGACAAGCTCGCCCCGGAGATGATGAACCTGACCACCGGGCGGCTCGTCGACCCGCAGGAGGTGGCCGACGTGATCACGCTCCTCGTCTCACCGCGGTCCGCGAGCACCACCGGATCCGACTTCGTGGTGGACGGTGGGTTCCTGAAGGCGGTCTGACGAGAGCCGCTCGCGTCAGGCGTGCGGGGCGAGGAACCGCTGCAGGTGCGGGTGACGGCCTCCGCGTGGGTCACGCTCGGGAGATGCGCCCCGTCCTCGACCACGACGAGCTGCTCGGCGCCCGGAATCGCTGCCGCGAGCTCCTCGGCGCGCGCCACGGGCATCGGCTGTGCCGTGCAGGACGAGCGCCGGGCAGCGGATGTCGTCGAGCCGGCCGAGGACGCCGTCGCGCCCGACAAGGGTGGTCATGATGCGGAGCAACCGATCGCGGGGAACGCTCCGCCACGTCTCCTTCCAGTCGTCCGCCGGCATCGAGCCCAGGCAGATGCCGGCGACGGTGTCCAGCAGCTCGTCCGTCGGCCCGTTCGCCGCCCAGCTCTCGGCGAGCTGCCGGTACGCCGCGGCGACCTGTGGGTCCTCGGCCGCTCCCGACGAGCGATGACGGCGAGGGCGGTGACGCGGTCCGGCGCCAGTAGCGCCATTCGGAGGGCGACGAAGCCACCCTGGCTGGTGCCCGCGACAGCGGCGTTGTCGACACCGAGATGGTCGAGCAGGGCGAGTACGTCGCGAGCGACGTCCCAGTAGTCGAAGGGGGCATCGGCGGGGGTTCCGCCGTGACCCCGCTCGTCCACCGTGACGAGCCGGAACTCCGAGCGCAGCGCCGCGATCTGCGAGGCGAACATGCGCTCGTCCATCAGGAAACTGTGCAGCAGGACGACGACAGGTCCGCTTCCGCCGTGGTCGGTGTGGTGCAGGGGCCGGCCGTCGTTGACGATGACCATGGATCCCATCGGGGAGCTCCTCCCTCGGGCGACACGATGATCGTTCCACTCGGGGCAAGCAGTGGCATTACCGCTTGCGGTTCTGCCACCACCAGCGCAGCAGGAGCGTGAGCGACGCGAGCAGCCCGGCCAGCACGACGAGCTGGCCGAGCGGTGAGGACAGCCCCGTGGGGTCCTGCGCGAGAACGGACATTTCGGCTGTCACGGATGCAACGCTACTCGTCGATCCAGGCGGGTGACGCCGTGCCGAAGGACGAAGCGGGCGGCCGCCATGCCAGATGCTCTCCATCGACC
>DASYES010000137.1:0-4897 GCA_036498885.1 Pseudonocardia sp. | reverse complement strand
TACGATCTGATCCAGCAAGGAACACCGGCGACGGTGCTCCAGAGCAATTGGGGTATGGTGTAATCGGCAGCACGACTGATTCTGGTTCAGTTAGTCTAGGTTCGAGTCCTGGTACCCCAGCGGATTCGGTGCACACCGTTTCCTTACGGCCCCGTCGTCTAGCGGCCTAGGACGCCGCCCTCTCAAGGCGGTAGCGCGGGTTCAAATCCCGTCGGGGCTACACCGTAATGGCCCGTTCCGGTTCTCCGGAACGGGCCATTACGCATTGCATTGTTTGTGAGGGCGGCTCGCCGAGGTCATCCAGCATTGGTCCACGCACCGTGAACGAAAGCGCTGCTCGTTCCCTCCAGCCTTGGTGGGCACCACACCCCGGTCCCGAACGAACGGCACTCCCATCCGATAGATCCGGACAAAAGGGCCGCTGGTCCACACGGACTGCGGAGAACCCAGCCCCAGGTCAGCGCGCCCGGTCCCGAAGCACGAACCGTCCCGCCTGCGGTGCCCAACCCGCCCGACGAACGGGCCGCCCGTCCACTAGATCCGAACCACAGTGCCGCTCGTTCAGCCGCCGTTGGAACATCGCGCCACTGCCTCGCACGAACGGCGCTCCCATCCACTAGAGCCGGACGAAAGTGCCGCTGGTTTCACTCAGGACTGTGATCGGGCGGGCCAGGCGCGCAAGCATGCCCCTCAACCCCTCCGCTGCGCGGCCGGCGGACATGCAGGGGCTCAGGCCACCACGTGTGCTGGCGACGACGGCGCCCCCGTACCGCTGGCACCCGGAGGCGGTCCACCGACCGAGCTTGGGGGAGGAGTGGGGTTCTCGGGCGTGCGCGTTGGTCTACTGGGAGTCGTCGTCGGTGGCGTCGTGGTGGTGGTGGTGGTGGGCGTCGGCCGGCTTGGGGTCGTGGTGGGTTCCTGAGGCTCGGTGGTTGTCTCGGGCCTCGTCGTGGGGACCGGTTGGTCGGGGGGGCGCGTCTCTCCGGGCGGCGGCGGCACCGGCTGCTCATGGTCGGCAGGGTCCGTATCCGGCTCCTGCTCCGGCTCGGGTGTGGCATCGCCGGGATTCGTCACGGCCGAGACGGGGGGATCGGTGCTCTGGACGTCGGGCTCGAGCGGCACCGACCCGCCGGTCGGCCAGAGGGCGATCGCCGCGACCACGGCGATCGCGGCGGCTACCCCGCCGATGGTCACCAGGCGGGCGGCTGACGGGCCGCGCGGACGGTCCGCGTACTCGAGGAAGTCGCGCCCGTCGTCCGGGTCGAGCTGCGGTCGCTCGGGGTAGGCGGGTGCCGGGGGCATCGGGCCGTTGCGGGAGCCTGCCATCCACTGCGTGGCAGGGGCGGGGGCGGCTGCTCCCACGGCCTCGCCGAAGCCCGGCCGGGGAGGGTAGGACGAGGATCCGACGCCGATCGGCGGAGTTGCTCCCGTGCCCATCGGTGCGCCGGCGCCGGCGAGCGCCGCAGCGCCCATCTGCTGGCCTCCGGGCCCGGGCCGGGAGGGAGGGACCTGTGGCATCGCGCCGCTTCCGGACGGCGGACGCAACGACAGCGCGGCGCCCATGGCGATCGCGTTCTTCGGGTCGGCGTCGACCGCGACCGGGCGGCCCAGCTGCTCGGAGACGAGCTGGCCGACGAGCGGGATGCGCGAGGACCCGCCGACGAGCAGCACGGCCGACAGCTGCGCCGGCGCCAGGCCGGCCGAACCGACGGCCCGGCGCAGCGCGTCGACCGTCTCCTCGATGCGCGGTCGGATCATGGCTTCGAACTCGCTGCGGTGCAGCCGTACCGAGCCCTGACCCGCGGGCGTCATGACCTGGATCGAGACCTCGGTGTCGCTGCTCAGCGCTTCCTTGGCCTCGGTGCACTCACGCCGCACCGCCGCCACGGCCGACAGCACGGCCGGGTCGGTCTCGTCGAGCCCGTCGAACGCCTCGGGTAGCCCTTGGCGAACGTGCTCGAACACCACCTCGTCGAAGTCGATGCCGCCGAGGCGCTCGATGCCTTCGGGGCGGCCGAGAAGCGTGAACCCGTGGTCGTCCTTGTGGACGACGGCGGCGTCGAAGGTGCCACCACCGAGGTCGTACACGGCGATCGTGGAGCCGGGCTCCACGCGCTCGCCCGCCGCGTAGTGCAGCGCCGCGGCCTGGGGCTCGGCGATGAACGTGACTGGCACGCCCTGGCCTGCGATTGCAGCGCCCAACCGGTCCTTCTTGTGGGCACCCCACGACGCGGGATGGGCGACGGCGACTCGCATGGCGGGCCCACCCTCGCGCTGAGCCGCCCGGTCCACGACCCAGCGCACGAGCCGGGCCGACAGCTCCTCCGGCGCCCACGGTCTGCCCGCGACGAGGATCGGCGTGGGATCGCCGATCCGGCGCTTGAACTCGCGCACAACGTGGTCGGGGCTGCTCACGGCCCGGCGTTCGGCCGCTTCGCCGACGACCACCGCTCCGTCATCGCCGATGTAGAGGACGGAGGGCACAGCGCTGGAACGGTCGCCGAGATTGACGATCTCTGTATCGCTCGGGCGGGCCCCCGACCGGCCGATGGCGGCTGCGGTGCGGGTCGTGCCCACGTCGATGCCGAGCAGATAACTCATCGTCACCCGTTTTCGTGTCCGTACGACTCTCTGTGCCCATCGAGCAGAGCGTCGGTCACGTTAGCCGCGCCACGTAGGGGACTTGTCGGGCGGGTATCGATCGCAATGCGACATACGGCCGCAACCGGCCTGGTGTTACAGGCGGTGCTGGAGTGCCTCCGCGGCCGCCAGCAGATCGGCGGCCCATCGGACGCCGGGACGCCGGCCGATCCGATCGACCGGACCGGACACCGAAACCGCGGCGATGACCTGGCCGGAGCTGTCGCGGACGGGAGCCGACACGCTCGCGACGCCGGATTCACGCTCGGCCACGCTCTGTGCCCAGCCGCGTCTTCGCACGTCGACGAGCACCCGCTCGCCGAACATGGCGTCGGCCAGCACGGCGCGCTGCACCGTGGGCTCGGCCCAGGCTGCCAGCACCTTGGCCCCGGAACCGGCGGTCATCGGCATCCGGGTGCCGACGGGAACGGTGTCGCGAAGCCCGCTCGCGGGCTCGGCGGAGGCGACGCAGACGCGCTGGACCCCGTCGCGGCGGTAGAGCTGCACGCTCTCGCCGGTGATGTCGCGGAGTCGGGGCAGCACGGCCGCGGCCGCCTCGAGCAACGGGTCGACGCCGCCCGCCGACAGTTCGGCGAGCGTGGGCCCGGGGCGCCAGCGACCGTCGGCGCCGCGGTGCAGGAGGCCGTGGACCTCGAGACCCACGGCCAGCCGGTGCGCCGTGGCGCGGGGCAGACCGGTGCGCTGACACAGTTCGGCCAGCCCACAAGGCTCGGCAGCTGCGGCCCGGAGAACCCCCACGGCCTTGTCCAGAACTCCGACGCCGCTAAGCTGTCTCACGGGACGATATTAACGTCCCGATATATGGGACGTCCAGCGGAGGATGGGATGGCTATGGGACGCACGCTGGCGGAGAAGGTCTGGGAAAGGCATGTCGTCCGGCGTGGCGAGGGTGACGAGCCCGACCTCCTCTACATCGACCTGCACCTCGTGCACGAGGTGACGAGTCCCCAGGCGTTCGACGGGCTCCGGCTCGCCGACCGCGGCGTCCGCCGTCCCGACCTCACGGTCGCCACCGAGGACCACAACGTCCCCACCGCCGACGTGGAGCTCCCGATCGCCGACCCGGTGTCGCGCACCCAGGTGGAGACGCTCCGCAAGAACTGTGCCGAGTTCGGCGTGCTGCTCTACCCGATGAACCACGCCGAGCAGGGCATCGTGCACGTCGTCGGTCCGCAGCTCGGGCTCACCCAGCCGGGCATGACCGTGGTCTGCGGCGACAGCCACACGTCCACCCACGGCGCGTTCGGGGCGCTGGCCTTCGGCATCGGCACGTCGGAGGTGGAGCACGTACTGGCCACCCAGTCGCTGCCGCTGAAGCCGTTCCGCACGATGGCGATCAACGTCAACTCGGCCGACGGCCGGCTGCGTGACGGCGTCACCAGCAAGGACATCGTGCTCGCGATGATCGCCCAGATCGGCACCGGCGGCGGGCAGGGCTACGTGCTCGAGTACCGCGGCAACGTCATCGAGAACCTCTCCATGGAGGCGCGGATGACGATCTGCAACATGTCGATCGAGGCCGGCGCCCGTGCCGGCATGATCGCCCCGGACGACACCACGTACGCCTACCTGAAGGGCCGCGACCGCGCGCCGAAGGGCGAGGCATGGGACGAGGCCGTCGCGTCGTGGAATGCGCTCCGCACCGACGACGACGCCACGTTCGACGCCGAGGTGTTCATCGACGCCGACGCGCTCACCCCGTTCGTCACCTGGGGCACCAACCCGGGCCAGGGGCTCCCCCTCTCGGAGAACGTGCCCGACCCGTCTCGCATCGTGGACGAGCAGGAGCGCGCGTCGGCCGAGAAGGCGCTCGCCTACATGGGTCTGGAGGCGGGCACGCCGCTGCGCGAGGTGGCCGTCGACACCGTGTTCGTGGGCTCCTGCACCAACGGACGCATCGAGGACCTGCGCGCCGCCGCCGCAGTGATGAAGGGCCGGAAGGTGGCCGACGGTGTACGGATGCTGGTCGTCCCGGGCTCGATGCGCGTGCGCTTCCAGGCCGAGGACGAGGGGCTCAGCGACATCTTCGCCGAGGCAGGCGCCGAGTGGCGCTCCGCGGGCTGCTCCATGTGCCTGGGTATGAACCCCGACCAGCTGGCGCCGGGCGAGCGCAGCGCGTCCACGTCGAACCGCAACTTCGAGGGCCGCCAGGGCAAGGGCGGCCGCACCCACCTCGTGTCCCCGCTCGTCGCCGCGGCCACCGCGGTGCGCGGCACCCTGAGCTCTCCGGAGGACC
>DASYES010000136.1:0-1803 GCA_036498885.1 Pseudonocardia sp. | reverse complement strand
CGGGAGTTCTTCACCACCCGCACGGTCGCCGAGGCCCTCGCGGGGTTCCGGCCCGCTCGTCGCACCACGGTGGAAGACGTCCCGCTCGACGACGCCCTGCACCGCGTGCCGGCCGCCGACGTGGCGGCCGCTGCGCCGCTGCCGGGCTTCGCCAAGTCCACGGTGGACGGTTTCGCGGTGCGAGCAGCCGACACGTACGGCGCGTCCGAGGGGCTGCCCTCCTACCTGGACCTGGTGGGAGCGGTCCGGATGGGCCTGCCGCCGAGCGTCGCCGTCCGGCCTGGCGGCGCCGTCGCGATGCCGACCGGCGGCGTGCTGCCCGCCGGCGCCGACGCCGTCGTCATGGTGGAGCACACCGCCGAGACGATGCCGGGCACGATCGAGGTGACCCGTCCGGTGGCACCGCTCGACGGTGTCGTGCGCGCCGATGAGGACGTGGCCGCCGGGGCGCCGCTGGTGCCGGGAGGCAGGCCGCTGCGGGCTCCCGACCTGGGCCTGCTCGCCGCCTCCGGGGTCACGAGCCTGATCGTGCGGGCCCGCCCGCGGGTGGCGATCGTCTCGACCGGGGACGAGGTGGTTCCTCCCTCGACCGGGCAGCTGCGTCCGGGGCAGGTCCGCGACGCCACGGCGTCGGCCCTTGCCGGCCTCGTGCGTGACGCCGGGGGCGAGCCGATGATCGCCGGGATCGTGCCCGACGATGCCGGCGCGCTCGAGACGACGCTGCGCAAGGCGCTGCAGGACGCGGACCTCGTCGTCGTGTCGGCCGGGTCGTCGGTCGGAGCCCGCGACGAGACAGCAGGCGCAGTGGCCGCATTGGGCGAGATCTGGTGCCACGGGCTCGCCATCAAGCCGGGCAAGCCGACGCTCCTCGCGGAGTGCCGGTCGGAGAGCGGCGACGGAATCCCCCTCATCGGGCTCCCCGGCAACCCGCTCTCGGCGCTCGTGGTGTTCCGGGTGGTCGGGGTGCCGCTGGTGTGGCAGCTCGCGGGATGCTCGGTTCCGCCACCGGAGCCGTCGGTATCGGCCTGCCTCACCCGCGACCTGCCCTCGGCGGCAGGCCGGCTCGACGTCGTGCAGGTCAGCGTGCGCGACGGTGCCGCGACGCCGATCTTCGGGCCGTCGGCGCTGCTGTCGGTGCTCACCCGCGCGGACGGCTGCATCGTGGTGCCGGAGCCCGCCACCGGACTGGCAGCGGGCTCACAGGTGCAGGTCATGCTTTACCGCTGATTTCGGCCCGGCCGCCGAGTCCGGCGCCGACAACGTTGGCGCCGGCCGTGCGAATCCCACGCATGTGGGATGTCCTGCCACCGGCTCCCGTGCAGGCTCGGATCTGTTCTGCGAAATGCCGATTCGTGCTGCGATTTCCCTTTCTGATCTTTCTCCCGCGGAGGACAAATGCTGCAGGGATACACTGTTCCGTTGTCACCGCAGGGCGAAGCGAACCGCTTCCGATCCGCTGTTGAACGGTGCCGCAGACGTTCTCGCCGTGGAGTTTCGGAGGGATGCGGCAGCGGCCGAGGCAGGCGTGAACTCGAACTCGACCTGTTTCCGACGCGAGGTGAGGAATTGGCGGAGCCGGCACCCCTGCGCACCAGCCGGGAATTTCGCGCGGCACTGTGCTACACCGTTACAGAGGTGTGCGACCTGACCGCGTAGGTTCGCGTTCGGGGCACTCGCAGCCGATCGGTTCGGTGAAAGGCATCCCACGAGAATGAATGACCGCACGGCCCACCGGCCCCGATCTCCGCATCCGCGGTCCGCTGACGGCACCGGACCGCCGACGGCCCCATCTGGTCGTGGCTG
>DASYES010000135.1:0-2594 GCA_036498885.1 Pseudonocardia sp. | reverse complement strand
GTCGACGCGGCCACCGCGAACACCAGCGCGACGGCCTCGGAGAAGTCGAGGCGCGTGACGGCGACGGAGAGCGCCAGCGGTACCGCCCCCGCCACCACGGCGGACATCCGGAAATCGCGCACCCGGCTACTGCCGAGGATGTCGGTGGAGAGCACGCCGGCCACGCTGACCACGAGCCCCGACGAGGTGGACAGGAAGGCGGCCCACGCGCCCGCCGCCACCAGGCCCCCGAGCAAGGCACCCGCCCAGCCGCTGCCCAGCACCGCCGTCGGCAGGAGCAGTACTGCGGCGTCGGTGTCGCCGCTCACCAGGAGCTGCGGGGTGTACAGCCGGGACAGCGCCCCGAGCAACGTCACGACCGCGTAGAACCCACCGAGCAGGGCCAGCACGACCACCGCGCTGCGCCGCGCCGCGCGGCCGTCGGGGTTGGTGTAGAAGCGCACGAGCACGTGCGGCAGGCCCATCGTGCCCAGGAACAGCGCGATGATCAGCGAGTAGGTGCCCAGCAACCCGTCGTCGCGGTCCTCCGGGAACGGGGTGAGCCAGCTGGCGTCGGACGCGGGGGCGCCGGCCGCCACCGGTACCGGTGATCCGGCCGGGAACTCGAGCTGCGTGCCGGCCTGCACGGTGTGGGTGCCGGCTTCCCACCGGACGGGGACGTTCCGCACGACCACGCCGTCGACCTCGCCATCGGCGGTGAAGGTGACCGGCGAGGCGACGGTCAGCACGACGTCGGTACGGATGTCGACCGTGGTGCGGTCGGGGAACTGGGGCGGGGCAGGGCGGTCGAAGGTGTGATCGTCGCTGAAGAAGAAGATCAGGGCGATGATTGCTGGTAAGGCCAGCGCGGTGAGCTTGAGCCAGTACTGGAACGCCTGCACGAAGGTGATCGATCGCATCCCACCCAGCACCACCGTCGCGACGACGACCACCGCCGCGACGACGACACCGATCCAAGAGGGCAGTCCGGTGACCGTGGTGACGGTCAGCCCGGCGCCCTGCAGCTGGGGCAGCAGGTAGAGCCAGCCGATGACAACCACGAAGACCGTGCAGACCTTGCGCAGCGCCGGGGAGCGCAGCCTGGCCTCCGCGAAGTCCGGCACCGTGTAGGCGCCCGACCTGCGCAGCGGCGCCGACACGAACAGCACCAGTGCGAGGTAGCCCGCGGTGAAGCCGACCGGGTACCACAGCGCGTCCACGCCGTCGCGCAGGATCAGCCCCGCGATCCCCAGGAACGACGCTGCGGACAGGTACTCGCCGGAGATCGCGCCTGCGTTCGCGGCGGCACCGACGGTGCGGGAGGCCACGAGGAAATCGGAGGTGCTGCGGACGACCCGGACGCCGAGCGAACCGATCACGGCCGACGCCACTGCCACGAGGCCCATTGCGAAGAGCGCGATCAGGCCGGTGGTTGTCACGCGCACCACTATGTCAACGGGTCGACTGCACTACCACATTGGCCGCGGCGCGCCGCGCATCGCGTCGCGTGGCGCGTCGGGAGATCGCCCGGCTGCAAACCACGTACGTCCCAACGGTCACATATCAGGCTCGGCCTCCACCGCTCGGGATACATCGAGATCCACCGCCGGGGCCACGGTCGCGATGTCCCCCCGGCGCTCCGCGAACTCCGTGGGCGCCGCACGCGGAGCAGGCCGGGGGAACACCACCTCCACGACCACCTCGTTGTGGTCCGGTGCCGTGGTGATCACCCCTCGAGAGAACTCGGTCGCCGGCACCGGCGGATTCCCGAGCCCCCGATCACCACGGAAACGGGCCGGGCAGCGAGCAGGCAGTGCTCGGCGGTGGGGTCGGCACGCTCCAGGCCGCAGCGAGCTCGCTCGCCGGCCGCGCGAACGTCGCTGACTTCACCGGACCCAAAGTAATCCGAACACTGATGACCGCCGTCCGAACGCGACCACCGTCACATTCGGCGCCAGGGCTCAGTCGTCGATCAGCCTCTCCCAGTTCTCGGCCAGCCTCAGGAGGCGCTCCAGCAGGGCGTCGGTCTCCGGACCGCCGTAGCCCGCCATGAGCAGGGCGTCGAACTCGCCGGTCTTGCGGGTGACCTCCTGACGTGCCGCCTCGCCCGCCGCGGTGAGGTGCAGGAGGCGCTTGCGGCCGTCCTCAGGAGGCGTCTCGCGGGTGATGAGCCCCCTGTCCTCCAGGCGGCGGGCGACGCTCGCCATCGTGGAGCGGTCGAGCGAGACGGCGCGGGCCAGCGAGCCCTGATCGACGCCGGGGTAGGCGTGAATCGCGACGAGCACGGCGATCTGCGGCCCGGTCAGGACCGGGTCGACGCGTCGGACCCACGCGGCGACGTACGCCTGGTGCAGCCGGCGGACCACGTAGCCGGGCGCCGTCAGAAGCTCGGGCGGTGTGGGTAGCGGCGACGTACCCGGTGCCCCTGCCGCCTGACCCATGACTTCAATTTGACCACACCAACGCCGCGGCGACGGTGTCAGCAGCGCTGCCATTTCGGGCGTGCGTCAGGACTCACGTTCGAGCCGGGCGCGAGTGAGCCCGAGCCGTTCCGGAGCGTGCAGTCGTAGCAACGCGTCGTCCACACCAGGCGGGATCTCCGCGCGGGTCAGCTT
>DASYES010000134.1:0-2738 GCA_036498885.1 Pseudonocardia sp. | reverse complement strand
AAGGCGACGAACGAGACGAACTACGCCGCGCAGAAGTTTGCCCGCGCGGTGATGGGCAGCAACAACGTCGACTCCTGCAACCGCACTTGACACGCTCCCTCCGTCGTCGGTCTGACGACAGTGTTCGGTGCGGGTGGCGGCACCTCGGCGTACGTGGAGGCGGAGCACGCCGACCTGCTCGTGCTCTGGGGCTCCAACGCGCGTGAGACCCACCCGATCTTTTTCCACCATGTGCTGCAGGGACTCAAGTCGGGCACGCGGATGTACTCCGTCGACCCGCGGCGCACGTCCACAGCACAGTGGGCCGACGCGTGGCTCGGGCTCGACGTGGGCACCGACATCGCGCTGGCCAACGCCATCGGCCGCGAGATCATCCACGCCGGGCTGGTGAACGAGCCGTTCGTCCGCCGCGCGACCACCGGCTTCGAGGACTACCGCGCCACCGTCGAGCCCTACACGCTCGAGCGGGCCGAGGAGATCACCCGGGTCCCGGCCGCGCTGATCCGCGAGCTGGCGCACGCCTACGCCCGCGCCGACCGCGCGCAGATCTGCTGGACGCTGGGGATCACCGAGCACCACAACGCCGCCGACTACGTGTTCGCGCTGATCAACTTGGCGCTGCTCACAGGGCACGTCGGCCGCTACGGCTCGGGCCTGGTCCCGCTTCGTGGGCAGAACAACGTGCAGGGCGGCGGCGACATGGGCGCGATCCCGGCGAAGCTGCCCGGTGGTTACGACCTCGGTGACGACGAGGCGCGGGCCCGCTTCGAGGCCGTGTGGGGTGCCACGATCTCGCTGAAGCCGGGGATGCATCTCTCGGAGATGTTCGAGGCCATGCAGGCGGGCACGCTGAGGTCGCTGTACTGCATCGGGGAGAACCCGGCCGAGTCGGAGGCCAACGCCACGCACGCCCGGCACATGCTGGAGGGGCTGGACCACCTCGTCGTCCAGGACATCTTCCGGACCAGCACCGCGGAGCTCGCCGACGTCGTGCTGCCCGCAGCGGCCGACTGGTGCGAGTACGAGGGCACGGTCACCAACTCGGAGCGCCGAGTGCAGCGCGTGCGCAAGGCGATCGACCCGCCCGGGCTGGCGCGCCCGGACACGCACATCATCGCCAGCATCGCCGGCCGGCTCGGGCAGGACTGGGGCGAGCCGACCGCCGAGCAGGTGTGGGACGAGCTGCGGTCGGTATCGCTGAAGTGGCACCACGGCATGTCCTACCGGCGGCTGGACGAGCTCGGCGGATTGCAGTGGCCGTGTCCGGACGAGGAGCATCCCGGCACGCCGCTGCTGCACGACCGGCTGTGGGCGGACAACGAGGCCGAGCGCGGCGTGCCCGCGCCGTTCATGTCCGTCGAGCATGTGCCACCGGTGGACGCGCTGACGGACGAGTTCCCCATCCGGCTGACCACGGTGCGGGTCCTCGACGGCTACAACTCCGGCGTGCAGACCGGCGGGTACGCCTCGCCGCTGCGCCGCCGGGAGTCGCTGCGCATGGACGCCACCGACGCGGCCGAGCTCGGCATTGCCGATGGCGAGCGGGTGCGGGTCACCTCGCGGCGCGGCTCGGTCGAGGCCCCGGTCTGGTTCGACCCGTCGCTGCGTCCGGGCCTCGCCTCGTTCACACCGCATTTCTCCGAGGAGGTCGACGTCAACGCTCTGACCAACGACGCGTGGGACCCGAAGTCAGGCACGTCGGAGTTCAAGGCGACTGCCGTGCGGATCGAGAAGCTGCGGGCTCCCGCGGCGGCGGCAGGGGAGTAGCGCGTGGACCTGCGCCTGTCGAACGCTCAGGCCTCACCCGCCGAGCAGGAGGCCGTCGCGGCCGTGCTGCGCGAGCACGGCCGGGTCACCGGGGACGAGGTCCGCGAGCACGCGTACTTCGCCGACTCCGGGCACGCCGCCCGTGGACGGCGGCACCTGTTGCTGCCCGCCCTGCATGCGGTGATGGACGAGGCCGGCTGGATCAGCGCGGGCGCGCTCAACCACGTCGCCCGTGTGCTGTCGGTCCCGCCGGCCGACGTGTACGGGGTGGCCACCTTTTACGCGATGTTCGCCGTCGAGCCGCGCGCACCGCACGTCGTGCATGTCTGCGACGACATCGCCTGCGGCCCGCGTGGCGGCGAGGAGATCGCCGCCCGGCTCACGGATGAGTTGGGCCCCGAGGGCAAGGGCGACGACGCCTGCTGGGTGCGCAGCCCGTGTCTGGGTCTGTGCGAGCGCGCGCCCGCGGTGCTGCTGCAGCGTGCCCGCCGCTCGGACGTCAGCCTCGCGCCCGCCACGGCCGAGACCGTCGTCGGTGAGCTGGCTCGGCCCGCAGGCCCGGACACCGGGGCCACAGCGGACCTGGCTGCCGACCACGCCTTTGCCGACACCACCGTGAGCGCCCCACAGACCGGCGGCGACCGCGCCGGTCTGCGCCTGCTGCGCCGCGTCGGGCTGGTCGATCCGGAGAGCCTCGACGACTACCGCGCCCACGGCGGCTACACGGCGCTGCGCCGGGCCGTCGAGCTCGGACCGACGCGGGTGATCACAGAGGTCACCGACGCATCGCTCACCGGCCGCGGTGGGGCCGCGTTCCCCACCGGCGTGAAGTGGGACGGCGTCGCGCGTGCCCCCGAGCGGCCGCATTACCTGGTCTGCAACGCCGACGAGTCCGAGCCGGGCACGTTCAAGGACCGCGTGCTCATGGAGAGCGACCCGTTCGGCCTGATCGAAGCGATGACGATCGCCGG
>DASYES010000133.1:0-1540 GCA_036498885.1 Pseudonocardia sp. | reverse complement strand
AGGATCTCCTCCAGCGGGACCGTCTTCTGGGGGAGGCTCCGCCCGCGAGCCCAGCGAGTGCCGGTGAAGTGCGACGCGTCGAGGCCGGACGTGCGGATGCGGCCGACGATCATCCGATGGACCCCGCCGTTCGGCGTGTAGCCCAGGCGGCGGCTGACCTCCGAGACGGAGTCGCTCGCGGCACGGCCGACGCGAGATCGTCCTCGGTCCACCCGGTGCGGGTGCGCGGTGAACCGACGGCGGACCTCGGGATGTGTGAGGCGTCGAGCCCGAGACGCTGGATGTGGCGCCGCAGCACGTCGTACTTGCCGGGCCGCAGCCCCAGCCGCCGGCAGACCTCGCTCAGCGTGCGGCTCGCGGCCACGGCCGCGACGAGCTGCTCGTCGGTCCACCTCCGGGCGCGGGGCATGAAGCGATCATATCGAACATCTGTTCGATTGTGGCAGGAACCCGATCAGACGGGTCGGGTCAGGTCCGACTGGCGGGCGATGGTGGCGGCCGCGCGCCGGACACCGCAGACGTGGGTGCGGGGCACCAGGGCGTCCAGGAAGCCGTAGCGGCCGCGCAGCTCGGTGGCTCCCCGGTGGCCCGCGGCGGCCTGTGCCTCGACCTGCCGCCACCAGTCCCCGATGTCCCCCCACCCCGGGGCGGCGAGCGAACCGCCGAACTCGTGTACAGCGAGCGCCGCGGAGACCCCGGCGAACAGCAGCCGGTGCTCCAGCGGCCAACCTGCGATCGTGCCCAGCACGAGGCCGGCCCCGAACACGTCGCCCGCGCCCGTGGGGTCGAGTGCGTCGACGGGTAGCGCGGGGACCGACGCCTCCTCGCCCGTGACGGCGTCCACGGCCATCGCCCCGTCGCCGCCGCACGTGACGACGGCGAGCGGGACGTGGCGGGCGAGCCGGTGCAGCGCATCGCGAGGGCTGTCGGTTCGGGTGTAGCTCATGGCCTCCACGGCGTTCGGCATGAACGCGTCGCACCCGCCGAGCGTGGCGAACAACGTGGGGTCCCAGGCCCCGGTGGGATCCCAGCCGGCGTCGGCGAAGATCATCGATCCGTTCGCCCTGGCCTGGGCGACCCAGTCGGGGAGCACCGGTTCGGCGGCCCCACCGCCGATACTGGTGATCACCGCCCGCGCGAGCGGGGGCGTGCCGATCAGGGTGTCGGCGCTCATCGGGAGGTGGTGGGCGTGGGTGACCATGCTGCGGTCGCGATCCACGGCCATCGACACCGTGACGGGCGAGTGCCATCCCGCGAACTGGCGCGAGCGGGACAGGTCCACCCGTTCCTGTCCGGCGAGGGTGCGCCAGCAGAAATCGGCGTAGACGTCGTCGCCGAAGCCTGCCGCGAGGCTCGTGCGAAGCCCGAGCCTCGCCGAGGCGATCGCCAGGTTGGCGATGCCTCCGGGGCAGGAGGCCATCCCCCCTGCCCACACCTCCGTGCCCGCGGCGGGGAGAGTGGGCAGGCCGGTGAACACGATGTCGAGGAAGACCGTGCCGAACATGAACACGTCGACGTCAGGCCAGTCGGCGTCGCGCAC
>DASYES010000132.1:0-6385 GCA_036498885.1 Pseudonocardia sp. | reverse complement strand
CCACAGCTCCGTGCTGGTCCTGCGCGGTGAGTCGGGGGTCGGCAAGACCGCGTTGCTCAACGTCGTCGGCGAGCAGGCGTCGGGGTGTCGCGTTGCGCGTGTCGTGGGCGTCGAGTCGGAGGCGGACCTCCCGTTCGCCGGATTGCACCAGCTCTGCACACCGATGCTGGATCGGCTGGAGGGCCTACCCGGTCCACAGCTGGACGCGCTGAGCATCGCGTTCGGGCTGCGTGAAGGGGGTGCGCCGGATCGGTTCCTGGTGGGTCTGGCCGTCCTCACTCTCCTGTCCGAGGCGGCCGTCGAGCGACCGCTGGTGTGCCTGGTCGACGACGTGCAGTGGCTGGACCAGGCCTCGGTGCACGCGCTGGAGTTCGTGGCGCGGCGCGTCATGGCCGACCCCGTCGCCGTGGTGTTCGCGGTGTGTGAGCCCAGCGATTCTCATGATCTCCGTGGACTCCCGGAGCTCGCCGTGTCCGGGCTCGGCGACGCGGATGCGCGGCTGCTGCTGGAGTCGGCGCTCCAGGGCCGGTTGGACGAGCGGGTCCGCGACCGGTGCATCGCGGAGGCCCGCGGCAATCCGCTGGCCTTGCTGGAACTGCCCCGGGGGCTCTCGGCGACGGAGCTGGCGGGTGGATTCGCGGTGCCGGCGGGGCAACCAGTGGTGAGCCGGATCGAGCACAGCTTTCACCGCAGGCTCCGGGCGCTCCCCGGCGACACACAGCAGCTGCTCCTGACGGCGGCTGCCGAGCCGATCGGGGATGCGATGTTGCTCTGGCGCGCGGCCGGGTTGCTCGGCATCACACCCGATGCCGCCACAGCGGCGGAGGACGCCGGGCTGATCGACTTCGGAGCCGCCCGGGTGCGGTTCCACCACCCGCTGGTCCGATCGGCGGTCTACCGGGCGGCGTCCGCCGGAGACCGGCACGCGGTGCATCGCGCGCTGGCCGAGGCGACCGATCCGGAGGCCGACCCCGACCGGCGGGCCTGGCATCGCGCTTCCGCGGCCGTCGAGCCGGACGAAGCGGTGGCCGGCGAGCTGGAGCGCTCGGCCGCTCGGGCCGAAGCCCGCGGCGGCGTGGCGGCGGCGGCCGCCTTCCTGGGACGAGCAACCGAACTGACGCCCGACCCGTCCCGGCGCGGGGCTCGTGCAATCGCCGCCGCGCCGGCCAAGCTGGAGGCAGGCGATCCGGACCGTGCGGCAGGTTTTCTCGCGACGGCCGAGATGGGACCGCTCGATGAGCTCCAGCGTGCCCAGATCTGTCGGCTCCGGGCCCGGATCGCGTTCGCCGTGAACCGAGGGCGGGACGCTCCGGCGCTGTTGCTCGGTGCCGCTGAGCGACTCGCACCGCTCGACGCCGCCCAGGCGCGCGAGGCCTACCTCGAAGCCATCGAGGCGGCGATCTCCGCGGGCCGGCTCGGCGCCGTCGACGGAATCGTCACGGTGGCCGAGGCCGCCCGCGCCGCGCCCCCGCTGCCGTCGTCGCCGCGCCCGGCCGACCTGCTCCTGGACGGGCTGACGACGCGGTTCACCGAGGGCTACGCGGCGGCCCTGCCCCTGCTCCGACGAGCATTGCGGGCGTTCGTGCACAACGAGCGTCACGGTCAGGACGACCTGCGCTGGTACGGGCTGGCCTCCCGGGTGGCACCGGATCTGTGGGACGACGAGTCGTGGGAGCGGGTCACGAGCCGCCAGGTCGAGCTCGCGCGCGGCGCCGGCATGCTCACCGTCCTTCCACTGGCGTGCTCGATCCGGGCAGGTGTGTACGTGTTCGCCGGAGAGTTCGCTGCCGCATCGGTGCTGGTCGACGAGGTGGAGGCGATCCAGCGGATCACCGGGAACGCCCCGGTCTGGCACACGTCTGTGCTGCTCACCGCCCTGTGCGGGCAGGAGATGCAGGCGCGGCAGCTGATCCGCGCCGTGATCCAGGACGCGACCGCGAGAGGCGAGGGCCGTGCCAGCACGATCGCGGACTATGCCGCCGCGATCCTCTACAACAGCCTCGGCCGCTACGAGGAGGCGTTCGTCGCCGCCCAGCGGGCGAGCGAGCACGAGGATCTGAGCATGTACGGCTGGGTGCTCACCGAGCTGGTGGAGGCCGCCGTCCGGTGCGGGCGGCCCGACGTCGCCGCCGACGCGCTCGGACGTCTCTGCGAGCGCACACGTGCCGGCGGCACCGACTGGGCCCTCGGGACCGAGGCCCGCAGCCGTGCTCTGCTGGCCGACGGTCCGGCCGCGGACGCCTCCTACCAGGAAGCCATCGAGCGGCTCGCCCGTACTCGCGAGGTGCTCTCACTCGTCCGGGCCCATCTCGTATACGGCGAGTGGCTGCGTCGCGAGAGCCGGCGCCGCGCCGCACGCGAGCACCTCCACCACGCACACGACGCTTTCCGTGAGATGGGTGCGGTGGCGTTCGCCGAGCGTGCCCGCCGGGAGTTGCTGGCCTGTGGCGAAGCCGTGCCTCCGAGCAGTCCCGAGACGCGCGACGAGCTGACTGCCCAAGAGGCACAGATCGCCCGGCTGGCCCGGGAGGGCCGCACGAACCATGAGATCGGCGCCGAGCTGTTCCTCAGTCCTCGGACGGTCGAGTGGCACCTACGGAAGGTGTTCACCAAGCGCGGGATAAGCTCCCGCCGAGAGCTCTGAGGAGCCTCCGCCGAGGAGCGTGCGCCGCATTCTCGGACTATCAGTGCTGCCGATAGCCCGCATGGGCCACCGTTAGTCCGAGAACGGGCGGGGCGGCTATCGTCGGATGCGCACCGGTTCACGAATCCCGTGTGCAACATCTTCCGGCCATCTCGGGCCGGCGCGCTGCTGAGCGGCACCCTGTAGTATCGGCGGCCTCCGTCACACCTCGACGCCGGGTTCGCTCACCGACGTTCGTCCGGATTGGGTGGGCCGCAATTGTGTCACCGGTACCACGAGGCCGTTCATCTGCCCGTCTGACCTGCGTGAACGTACTCCGCCACGAGCGCCATCTTCGGCATGTCGGCTCCGCCGCCGTAGCGCATGATCGGCGCCCTCGGGCCGGTGGAGTTGCCGTTGCTCCGGGTGCTGCCGCAGGGCGCGTAGCGGGTGTCGCTATGCCAACTTGACGTTCTCGGCGTTTTCCGGAGAGTATCGGCCGGTCTGGACAGATCTAACCGAACGGAAGTGACCGTGGCGCAGCACGTTGAAACCCGGCTTGTCGACGACCTGGATGGTTCCGAAGCCGACGAGACGGTGACCTTCGCTCTCGCAGGGCGCCAGTACGAGATCGACCTGTCGGGCGAGAACGCGGCGAAGCTTCGTGACTCCTTGGCTTCGTTCGTCGCTGCCGCCCGGCGAAGCGGTGGCCGTCAGCGCCCCACCGCCACCCGATCCGCTGCTCGAGCCGTGAGCTCGGTCGCGAGCGACCGCGAGCACACGGCAGCGGTTCGGGAGTGGGCCCGGCAGAACGGTCACGAAATCTCCGACCGCGGGCGAATCCCCAACTCCGTGCTCGAGGCCTACGAGCAGCGGAATGCGGCTCCGTCGGACGCGGTGGAGAAGGAGGCCCCTGCGGAGAAGAAAGCCCCCGCCGAGAAGCGCAAGTCGGCGCCGCCCGTGGCCAACCCGTTCGCGGTCGGTCAGTAGGTCGGGCTCAACCGGCGGCCGACCGGCCCCGGCCGTCGGGGCCGGTCGGCATACCAATGGCTCGGCGACATCCCTGATGGATTCGCCCGCACCCAGAAGGCGATCTCGCACTGCCGGCGTACACGGCTGATCCGGATAGGCCGACGGTGGCCCCTCGCTCGTAGCGGGAACCGATCGACGTTCACCGTCGGGCAGTTTGCCGGACAGTGAACGGATAGCGACGGACGAACCCCTCGATCGTCCGTGCAACCGCAATCGGATCCTGCAGTGGCATTGCATGCGTGACGCCCGGGACATACACGTGATCGGCATTCGGCAGCTCGCCGGCGAGTGCGCGATTGCGTTCTGAGTACGCAGCGGTGAAGTACACGCTCTCGGCTCCGTCGACGAGCAGGACCGGTTGCCGGACAGACGCGATCTCCCGTACCCCGAACGCCCATTCGGTCAACGCCG
Source organism: Pseudonocardia sp. (assembly GCA_036498885.1). Lineage (GTDB taxonomy): Bacteria > Actinomycetota > Actinomycetes > Mycobacteriales > Pseudonocardiaceae > Pseudonocardia. The sequence continues at coordinate 2,319 of DASYES010000132.1, read as the reverse complement.
GAAGCTCGTGGCCGAAGAAATACGCGCTGCTGCCCATCGCTTCGGCGAGCCCGTCCGCGCCGAGCTGCCGCACGAAGGCCTCCCGGTAGCCGGGCCCGCACGTGGCCCGCAGGAAGAGATCGAACCCGTCGTCGAACCGTCCGCCGGCGACCGCGTTCATCGCACGCGGTATCGCCGGAACGGGCGGTTCGTCCGGGGCGTGCGGACGAGCAGGCTCGATCAGCACCAACGACCGGACCAGCTCCGGGTTGGTGGCGGCCATCTGCAGGGCGACACTGGCGCCGCTCGAATGCCCCACCACGTGCGCCCGTTCGATGCGGAGCGAGCGCAGTGCCTCGGCGCAGTGGCGTGCGTGGTCGAGCACTGTGAGAGCTCCGGTCAGGTTGCGGCTCCGGCCGTAGCCCGCGCGATGGGTGCGGATGACGTGGTACCCCCGCAGCTCCCGGGCGACCGGCAGGAACCAGTCGGCGCACAGGCCCCCGTGCACCAGCAGTAGCGGCTCGCCCGTGCCGCTCTCCCAGAACGCGATGCCCGCGTCGGGGAACTCGAGCTGGTGCTCGGTGGGCGTCAGTTCGAGACCGGTACGCGACGCCCCCCGGGCGAGTCGTAGCACACGAGCGTGCAGGAACCGGTGTGTGAGTGTGTCGACCTGTCGGTCCATCTCGGCATTTCCATTGTGAGGTCCGTTTCTGCGGAGTCGTGCAGCTCGTGCAGGCCGCTGGTTCGCAACGGCGGCGAGACGCTGCACGGGAACCGGTCGATGTCCTCGTGGCGTCGCGGCCGGATCGAGACGTGCTGAGTATCGCGGCACGACCGTCCGCTACACCACGGAGTGTGATCTAGATTCCTACTGCTCGGTCGGAAAATGACTTCGCGTGCCGTGCAGAAGTCACGCGCTCCGGGCGGCCATCCGCAGGGAGTGGCCGTCGAGCGCCCGGCGTGCGGAGTCCTCCAGCTCCGCACGTGGCACACCATCGCACGCGAGCACGGCGAGGCCGTGCCGGACGACGCTGATGTAGCGCGCGAGCGAGGCTGGATCTTCGTCCGGAGCGAGTTCCCCTTCTGCCTGGGCCCGTTCGTACCGCTCACGAAGTGCGCGTTCTGCTGCGACGCGCAGCCCCACCATGTGGTCGGCGACGTCATGGTTGTCCGGCCCGCACGCGAAAGCGCCCTGGAGGACGAAGCATCCCATCGGGCGCTCGGGATCGGTGAGCTGTTCCACGCTGCGCAGGAGGTATTGCCTCGTGACCTCCTGCGCCGTCGGCGCCTCCAGCGCCTGGAAGGTGTGGACGGCGTCGACGGAGTAATAGCGATCCAGTGCCCGGAAGAAGAGTTCCTTCTTGCTGCCGAACGCGGAGTACAAAGCCGGGCGGTTGATGCCCATCGCCGTGGTGAGGTCCGTGAGGCTCGTGCCCTCGTAACCGTGCCGCCAGAAGACCTCCAGCGCGGCATCGAGCGCGCGCTCGGGGTCGAACTGTCGGGGCCTGCCCAATGGAGCCATGACCAACTCTCTCCTGCGACCTCCGTCAATCGCCCACGACAAGTCGCGACGAGCGACATGCTATTCCACTGCGGCGGGGCACGCTGCCGGCGCGGGCATGACGTCGGCATCCATCAGGTTCCCTCCCTGACCAGCTCTGCTCCCCGTTCCGCGATCATGATCGTCGCGGCGTTGGTGTTCACGCAGACGATCCGGGGCATGACGGACGCGTCGATCACCCTCAGGTTCGTCACCCCTCGCACCCGCAGGTCCGGATCGACCACTGCCTCGTCGCCGGTGCCCATCGCGCACGTCCCGACGGGATGGAAGTAGCTGCCGGTTCCCCGGCGGACGAAGGCCTCGACGTCTCCGACGCCCGTCGCCGAGCCGCCTGGATGCACCTCGGCGCCGCGCCAGTCGTCGAAGGCGTTGTCGGCGACGATCGCGCGCGCCGCCTCCACGCCGTGGGCGAGGCGGTCGATGTCGCGGGATTCGCTCAGGTAACGCGGATCGATGAGCGGTGGCGAATCGGGATCGGCGTTCTGAAGCCGGATCGTGCCGCGGCTTTCCGGTACCACCCCGATCGCCAAGGTGAAGGAGTTCGGCGGCGCGTGCAGGGTGGCCACGTGGAACGGAACATGGATGAACATGATCTGCATGTCGGGCCCGGCGAGTGACTCGTCGCTGCGCCACAGCAGTGAGGACTCGGCGAGGTTCGTCATCCCGGGCGGGATCTGTTTCCGCCCCTCATGGATGACCGAGGTCAGGGGATGATCGTGCAGGTTCCGGCCGACGCCGGGAAGGTCCTGCACCACGTCGAGGCCGACGTCGTGCAGTTC
>DASYES010000131.1:0-4458 GCA_036498885.1 Pseudonocardia sp. | reverse complement strand
CAAAGTGGAGCCCCGCTCCCACCTGCACCGCCGCGAGGTGGACAGGTCCGGTCACGGAATCCCGCGATGGGGTTTCGGCGTTACGTCGTGCAGTGCTCGTAGTGGGCACCAGCGGCGTCGATCGGTCGGATGTGGGCCCCGTATGCCAGCAGGCAGCGGGGCCGCTCTGCGTCCGGGGTGTTTCACCGGGCAGGGTGTCCTTCACTCTTGGTCGCGCCGCAGTATGTACGACGACCCGAGGAGGCCCCATCAGCGCCGAAACGCGCATCAATGAACGCATTCGCGTTCCCGAGGTCCGGCTGGTCGGACCGAACGGTGAGCAGGTCGGCATCGTCCGGATCGAGGACGCCCTCCGGCTCGCCGTGGAAGCGGATCTGGACCTCGTCGAGGTCGCACCGCAGGCCCGCCCGCCGGTCTGCAAGCTCATGGACTACGGCAAGTACAAGTACGAGAGCGCGCAGAAGGCCCGCGAGTCCCGGCGTAACCAGCAGCTCACGGTGATCAAGGAGCAGAAGCTCCGGCCGAAGATCGACACCCACGACTACGAGACCAAGAAGCGCAATGTCGTGCGCTTCCTCGAGGGTGGCAACAAGGTGAAGGTCACCATCATGTTCCGTGGACGCGAGCAGTCCCGCCCCGAGCTGGGGTTCCGGCTGCTGCAGCGCCTCGCCGAGGACGTGGCGGAGCTGGGCACGGTCGAGGCTGCCCCCAAGCAGGACGGCCGCAACATGACGATGGTGATCGCTCCGAACAAGAAGCCGGCATCCCGCCCGCGCCCCGTCGCCCAGGCGGACGCACAGCAGGCCTGACGGCAGCAACGCCAGCACGACCAAACTGACGCCCCGGCCCCCGGGGCGTCACCGGTGAACGGAACTGTCATGCCCAAGAACAAGACGCACAGTGGGATGTCCAAGCGGGTCAAGGTGACCGGCCGGGGCAAGATCCTGCGCCAGCAGGCCGGTCTGCGCCACCGCCTCGAGGTCAAGTCGAGCAAGGAGACGCGTGATCTCTCGCGCGTCGTGCCCGTGAACAAGGCCGACGTCAAGCGCGTCAAGAAGCTGCTCGGCCGCTGACGCGGGCGCACGCCCCCCTCCCCGCCTGACCAAGACGTAAGGACACCCCCATGGCACGCGTGAAGCGCGCGGTCAACGCTCAGAAGAAGCGCCGCACCACCCTGGAGCTGGCCAGCGGTTACCGCGGGCAGCGCTCGCGGTTGTACCGCAAGGCGAAGGAGCAGATGCTCCACTCGCTGAACTACGCCTACCGCGACCGTCGCGCCAAGAAGGGCGACTTCCGGCAGCTGTGGATCACCCGTATCAACGCGGGCGCCCGCGCCAACGGCATGACCTACAACCGCTTCATCCAGGGCCTCAAGGCTGCAGGGGTCGAGGTCGACCGCAAGATCCTCTCGGAGCTCGCCATCAGCGACCCGGCCGCCTTCACCGCCCTCGTCGAGCTGGCCAAGGCCAACGTGCCGGCCCAGAGCGGCTCGCAGGACGGGACCGCGGCCTGAGCCGTCCGTCCGGCACGGCCGTGACCGAACCGCCCGGTACACCGATCCGAGCGTCAGCGGAGATCGCGTTGACGCAGCGCACGCCGCGGGTCGTCGCAGCACGCAAGCTGCTCCGCCGCGCAGGCCGCGATCGCGCCGGGCGGTTTCTCGTGGAGGGCGCACAGGCCGTCCGCGAGGCGCTGGAGTGGTCGGGTGCAGGGTCGGGCCGGGTGCACGAGCTGTTCGTCACCGAGGCGGCCGCAGCCCGTCACCCTGAGCTGGTCGCTGCGGCGCAGGCCGCCGGAGCCCGGCTCAGCCCGGTCACCGAACGCGCCGCCGACTCGCTGTCCGACACCGTCACCCCGCAAGGGCTGGTGACTGTCTGCGACCTGCTCGACGTTCCGCTCGCCACCGCGCTGTCGAACGGGCCCGGGCTGATCGTCGTGTGCGCCGACATCGCCGATCCCGGCAACGCCGGCACCGTCATCCGGGTGGCCGACGCAGCGGGCGCCGACGCCGTACTGCTCGCGGGCGAGACGGTCGACCCGCACAACGGCAAAGCCGTCCGGGCGTCCACCGGCAGCGTGTTCCACCTGCCCCTGGCTCGCGACCGCGACGCCGAGGCCGTGCTGGACGCCTGTCGCGCGGCCGGGCTCACGCTGCTCGTGGCCGACGGCCACGGCGAGCTCGACCTGCACGACCCTGCCGCCGACGCCGTGCTCGCGGGTCCTGTCGCCTGGATATTCGGTGGCGAGGCCCACGGCGTCTCGGCCACCGTGGCGGAGCGGGCCGACCACCGCGTCCGGGTGCCGATCCACGGCCGAGCGGAGAGCCTGAACCTCGCCACGGCCGCGGCGGTGTGTCTGTACGCGAGCGTGGCGGCGCGGCGTCGTCGAAGCCCGTCGGCGGCGGCCGTCGGCGAGCCGTCCCCGACCGGACCCTAGGATCGAGCCACCATGAGTGAGAGCACGGACGTGATGAGCCCGCTTGACCCGGATTCGCTGGATGCCGCCGTCGACGCGGCGGTCCAGGCTTTCGCGGGGGCCTCCGACCTGGCCGCGCTCGCCGCCGTCAAGCCGGCGCACCTGGGCGACCGCGCCCCGCTGCTGCTGGCGCGCCGCGAGCTCGGCTCGCTGCCCGGCCCCGAGCGTGCCGAGGCCGGCAAGCGCGTCAACGCTGCCCGCCAGCGGACGCAGGAGGCGTTCGACGCCCGGCGGGAGACGCTGGTCGCCGAGCGCGACGCGCGCGTGCTCGCCGAGGAGACCGTCGACGTCACGCTGCCGTGGGACCGCATCCCGCGCGGCGCACGACACCCGCTCACGCAGCTCTCCGAGCAGATCGCGGACGTCTTCGTCGCGATGGGCTGGGAGGTCGCGGAAGGGCCCGAGGTCGAGTCGTCGTGGCTGAACTTCGACGCGCTGAACTTCGGCAAGGACCACCCTGCGCGAACCATGCAGGACACCTTCTACCTTGCCGGATCAACAGCAGGGGACGACTCCGAGAGCTCCGGCATGGTGCTGCGCACCCACACCTCGCCGGTGCAGATCCGGGCGCTGCTGCAGCGTGAGCTGCCCGTCTTCGTCGTCTGCCCGGGTCGTACCTTCCGCACCGATGCGCTCGACTCCACCCACACCCCGGTTTTCCACCAGGTGGAGGGCCTCGCCGTCGACAAGGGCATCACGATGGCGCACCTGAAGGGCACACTCGACGCCTTCGCCCGCGCGATGTTCGGCGCCACGTCGCGCACCCGGCTGCGCCCGTCGTTCTTCCCGTTCACCGAACCCTCCGCTGAGGTTGACGTGTGGTTCCCGGAGAAGAAGGGCGGGGCGGGCTGGGTGGAGTGGGGCGGCTGCGGCATGGTCAACCCCAACGTGCTGCGCGCCTGCGGCGTCGACCCCGCTGTCTACTCCGGCTTCGCGTTCGGCATGGGCCTGGAGCGCACGCTGCAGTTCCGCAACGGCATCCCCGACATGCGCGACATGGTCGAGGGCGACGTCCGGTTCAGCCGCGCGTTCGGCGTCTGAGTCCGGCATCTGATCCCCCAGGAGCAATCCCGTGCGCGTTTCCCAGTCCTGGCTCGCCGAGCTGCTCGGCGCCGGCAACGTCCCTCCGGCAGATGACACCGCCGAGGCGTTCGTCCGTGTCGGCCTCGAGATCGAGGACATCCACCGGGCACCCGACCTCGCCGGTCCGGTCGTCGTCGGCCGTGTGCTGGGCATCGAAGAGCTGACCGGGCTGAAGAAGCCGATCCGGTGGTGCCAGGTCGACGTGGGGGAGCCCGAGCCGCGGGGGATCATCTGCGGCGCCAGCAACTTCGCGGTGGGCGACCTGGTGATCGTCGCGCTGCCCGGAAGCGTGCTGGCGGGCGGGTTCGAGATCTCGGCCCGCAAGACCTACGGGCACATCTCCGACGGCATGATCTCCTCGGCGCGGGAGCTGGGCATCGGCGCCGACCACGCCGGCATCCTGGTGCTCCCGGAGGGCACGGCGGTGCCGGGCGACGACGCTCGGCCGCTGCTGGGTCTCGCGCCCGACGACCCGGACGACGTGATCGAGCTGAACATCACGCCCGACCGCGGTTACTGCTTCTCGGTGCGTGGGCTGGGCCGCGAGCTCGCCTGCTCGCTGGACGTCGGCTACACCGACCCGGCCGCCCGGGTCGAGGTCCCCGCGGCCCAGGGTGAGGCCTGGCCGGTCGTGCTCGCCGACCCGGCGTGCCCACGGTTCGTCGCCAGCCGGGTCGACGGGGTCGACCCCACCGCTGCGGCGCCGTGGTGGATGCAGCGGCGTCTGCTGGCCGCGGGCATGCGGCCCATCTCGCTGATCGTCGATGTCACCAACTACGTGATGCTCGAACTGGGGCAGCCGCTGCACGCCTATGACGCCTCCCGGGTGGCCGGGGCGATCGTCGTGCGGCGGGCTCGGACGGGTGAGAAGCTGCGCACCCTCGACGACGTCGAGCGCAC
>DASYES010000130.1:0-2200 GCA_036498885.1 Pseudonocardia sp. | reverse complement strand
CAAGTGGGGCATGATGACCGCTCTGCGCGGCACCGACATCGAGCTCGTCCCGCTGTCGGAGGCGACCAAGGAGCTGAAACTGGTGGATCCCGCCCTCTACGCCGAGGCCGAGGTCTTCTTCGGCTGACACCCGCGCCGGGTTTCACCATTGCGAAACATGCCGGCAACCGGACGGGATCGCGAAAGGGCCAGCATCGGGGTCTCGATTTCTCCTGCGGAGGCCACCGTGTCGCTGATGCACCAGCCCGAGCGGCTCGCCCGGCTCGCCTGCCACGGCCAGTGCAGGCCCGATCCGGAACGTCGGGCCCACCACGACAGACTTCTCCAGGTGGAGTCCGACCTGGACGCCATGGTCGACCTGTTCGAGACGGCCGTCGCCTGGGCCGAGCTGGAGTACTCCCCGCGCACGACGATCCCGCCGCCCGAGTGGCTCGACTTCGCCCAGCGCCACCGCTGGTACGACGCCGACCGCATGCTGTGGATCTTCGGGCTCGCCACCGACATCGCCCTGCGCGCCGCGCCCGCGGCCGGCCGGGAGCGAGCCGCGCTGGGGCTCGCCGCCGGCTCCGGCATCTGCCCGGCGCTCGATCCGGTGGAGCCGCGGTGGCACCTGCGGGTCGCCGGCACCTGAGTCACCGCAGGCCCGCACCCGACCGACGGCGAACCAGGAGCGCTCGCAGCATCGCGCTGACGGTGGAAGGCTCCTCCTCTGCCATGAAGTGGCCACACGCGACGGTGGTGTGGTGCAGGTCCGACGCCCACGCCTTCCACCGGCCGGCCGCGTCATAGGCCAGAGCCGCGCCCCAGTCCTGCTGGAGCACGGTCACGGGCATGGCGAGGGTGTTGCCGGAGCCCCGGTCGACCGTGTCGTGGTCGACGTCGATCCCTGCCGAAGCCCGGTAGTCGGACACGATGGACGACACGGCATTGCGGGAGGCTGCGAGGTAGACCTCACGGACGTCGCCGGGAATGGCGGCAGGGTCCTGGATCCAGGTGTCGAGGAAGTGCCCGAAGAAGGCGTCCGGCGCCGCCCCGATCATGGCCTCGGGTAGACCGGGCGGCTGGGCCATCAGGTACAGGTGGAACGCGACCGCGGCCGAGGTGCCGTGCAGGACGTCCCAGGTGTCCAGGGTCGGCAGGACGTCGAGGGCGGCCAGGTGGGTGATGGCGTCGGGGTGGTCGAGCCCTGCGCGAACGGCGACGAGGGCGCCGCGGTCGTGTCCGGCGAGGGCGAACCGGTCGTGTCCGAGTGCGGCGGCGAGAGCGACCACGTCGGCAGCCATGGTCCGCTTCGAGTAGACGCCGGGATCGGTCTCGGCGGGCTTGTCGCTCTCGCCGTAGCCGCGCAGGTCGGGGCAGATGACCGTGTGGTCGGCCGCCAGGTCAGCCGCGACGTGGCGCCACATCAGGTGGGTTTGTGGGAACCCGTGGAGCAGCACGACAGGACTGCCGGTGCCGCCGACCGCGACGGAGAGTGCGACCCCGTCAGCCACGTCCACGCGCCGGCGGGTGAATCCGGGGATGACCGGAGCCATCGTCAGGTCCTTTCCTCGTCTGATGAGATGGCACCAGCCTGGGCCGGACGACTGAGCAACCGGTCAGCACGGGGACGGAGGCGGGGGTGCGAGTCCGGTTCGGTGTCCTCGGACCGGTGGCCGCGTGGAACGACGTGGGAGCGGCGATCCCGCTCAAAGGCCCCCGCCATCGAGCCGTCCTCGCCCGGCTGATCGTGGCTCGCGGGCGCATCGTTCCCCTCGCTGCATTGATCGACGATCTCTGGACCGATCCACCCGCGGACGCCCCGGGTGTGATCCAGACGTTCGTCAGCGCTCTGCGACGCGTGCTCGAACCCGATCGCCTTCCGCGCGCGCCCGCCCGGCTGCTCGTCACCGAGGGCTCCGGATACGCATTGCGGGCGACGCCGGATTCGGTCGACGCCCGACGCTTCGAGGACGCGGCCGGCGCCGCCGGCGCCCTTTCCCCGACCCGCGCCGTGCAGGTGCTCGACGAAGCGCTCGCCTGGTGGCGTGGACCGGCTTACGCCGACTTCCCCGACGATCTCTGGGCACGCACCGAGCGGTCCCGACTCGCCGAGCTGCGGCTGGGCGCCGTCGAGCTCCGCGCCCGCGCGCTGCTCGATGCCGGGAACGTCGACGCCGTCGTGCCCGACCTGGACGCTCACACGGCCGAGCATCCGTGG
>DASYES010000129.1:0-6886 GCA_036498885.1 Pseudonocardia sp. | reverse complement strand
CTGCACGGACCGCACGATTCGCGCTGCCGGAAACCGCACGCGGACTCGTGGCCAACTGCGGTGCGCTGTTCCGGACGCCCCGGGCCCTGCCGCGCAACATCGCCAACGAGATGCTGCTGACCGGCGAGCCGCTGGACGCGGAGCGGGTGTGCGCCAACGCCCCCGTCGCCCAGCGCGCCACGCTCGGAGCGGTCTCCGAGGTGGTGGCCGATGAGGAATCGCGCGGATGGGCCGCCACGGAACGGGCCCAGATCATGGTGAACATGTCTCAGGACGCCGACGAAGGGGTGGCTGCGTTCCGTGAGAAGCGCTCGCCCCGCTGGAACGGGCGGTGAGAGGACTGATGCAAATAGTGCGGGTGATGACCGCACGACGTCGATGCATGGGGACCGTCGGAAGATGACCATACGAGGATGACGGTCCCGACGAGACGGTGTGCGCGGGACTCCTCTGCCACGGCGACAGTGAGAACCGATGTGGTGTCGGAGTGAGGTGTCGAGCCTGTTGCCGGCCCGCGACGGGGTGGGTGGTAGAGGATGGCCAATGGGAGCCGCGCTCTCGTTTGTCACAGGAGATTCACAACTGCCGACCCGGATTGGGCAGATGCCAGGAGAGTTGCTACCCGGCCCCAGCCGTCCCGGCAACCGATCATCGTTACGGGACGGTGACCCTGCCGAGACGGTAAGGATGCGGGAGCGGGCATGGCAGTGGGCCGAGCCGGAATGCCCGTCGCCCGGTCGCTATCGGCCGGCGGAATGGGGAAGGGTGCAGCAGAACGACCGGGCCGGTCCGGTTCTCGGGTGCCGACCGACGCTCGAACCGCTCTCGGCGGGAGCTCGTTCGACGATCATTCCCGTCGGATCAGCCGGGCCAGCACGGTATGCACCTCGTCCGCTTCCGGCGGATCGGGGGCGCAGAAACAACGCAGGAAGAGCCCGTCGACCGCCGCGGCGACCCCCGCGCGCTCGAACGGGTCCGCCACGTACGGGGCGAGGAATGCATCCAGGCCATCGGTCCACCGCACCGCCTCCGGCTGAAGGGCTGGGCGCCGACCGGCCATGAGGAACAGTTCGTACTCGGCCGCGACGTGGGCCCGGCGCGTGCTGGTGCTCTCTGAGATCAGGTGGGCGAGCTGTGCCAGTGGATCCGCGGCCGCGGCGCACTCCTCGAGCCACTGTATGTAGTCGTCGTTGGAGGCAGTGAGCGCCGCGACGAGCAGATCGTCGACGGTGGGGAAGTAGTAGGTGACGGTGCTGGGCGGTACGTCGGCCTCCTGCGCCACCACGCGCTGGCTCGCCGCCGCCAGCCCGTCGCGTTCGATCACCCGCATCGTCGCGTCGATGAGCAGGCGCCGCCTGCGCTCTCCCTTACGCCGGCGGCCGTCGGTGGGCTCCGGGACGGTCATTGCTGGGCTTGCGGATGGTGGGCGCCGAGCTCGAGGGCGAGTACTCCGGCGATGACGAGCGCGATCCCTGCAACCTGCACCCACGTCATGCTTTCACCGAGGAACACGGCGCCGATGATCGCCACGAGTGCGACGCCCGCGGCCGCCCACACGCCGTAGGCCACGCCGATCCCCATGCCGCGGCTGAGGGCTTGGGACAGCATCCCGAACGCCGTGGTGTAGCCGATCACCACGACGATCGACGGCGCAACGCGCGTGAAACCCTCGGAAAGCTTGAGTGCCGTGGTGGCGGCGACCTCCGTGAGGATCGCGCCGACGAGGAACAGCCACGGCACTGGAACCACCCCCACGAGAAACCTGAGTGCCCAGATTAACAGGAAGCTGTGCGAACGCTCAGGTTGTTGCCTGGAGTGCGGCGAAGCCTGGGCGCACCGGTTGCCGCCGGGCGGTGCTCGCTCGAGCAGGCGGGCTGGTCGCCCGGTGATCTCAGCTGGGACACGCGGGCCGGGCGGCAGCGTCATCGCAATCTCCCCGACCGGCCCGGAGCGGATCCGGTGCCCGACCCGGTAACCAGCGGCCGGCGAAGCGTGCCACCGAGGGGAACGGTGCGCCGTCGAGCCGCGCCACCGTGCGCAGCGCCGCGTCCTCTGTCCCACTGGTCAGCGCGCCGTTGAGCGATCATGCGGCCGGCACCGCCGGTAGGTCAGCCGGAGGCGTCGGGTGGAAGTGGCTGGGTAGTGACGGTGCGGGTCGCGCAGTGCCGGCGGTGCTGCTCGCCCGAGGAGATCAGGTCGCGACTGCATGAACGAATGGCTGCGGTTGCCGACGTACGCTCCGACCATGGAGAAGAGGAACGCGGGTCGACTCGGTCGTGAGGTCGGCATCGTCGGGCTCGGTTGCTGGCAGCTCGGTGCGGACTGGGGCCGGGTGGACGAAGCCGATGCTCTCGCCGTACTGCATGCCGCGGCGGACGCCGGCGTCACTTTCTTCGACACGGCCGACGTCTACGGGGACGGTCGCAGCGAGACGCTGGTCGGCCGGTTCCTGAGTGAGCGGGACGACGACCGTTTCGTGGTGGCGACCAAGATGGGCCGGCGCGTCGAGCAGGTGCCGGAGAACTACACGCGTGAGAACTTCCGGGCATGGAACGACCGTTCGCGGGCCAACCTCGGTGTCGACACGCTTGACCTGGTGCAGCTGCATTGCCCGCCCACGCCCGTCTACTCGCGCGACGAGGTCTACGACGCGCTCGACGAGCTCGTGGCCGACAAGCGGATTGCAGCATACGGCGTCAGCGTCGAGCGGGTGGACGAGGCCCTCACGGCAATCGCGCGACCCGGCGTGGCGAGCGTGCAGATCATCCTGAACGCGCTGCGGCAGAAGCCGTTGGAACGGGTGCTTCCTGCGGCGGACGAGGCCGGCGTCGCCATCATCGCCCGGGTTCCGCTCGCGTCGGGCTTGCTCTCGGGGCGCTACACCGCAGCCACCACGTTCGGTGCCGACGACCACCGCACCTTCAACCGGCGCGGCGAGGCGTTCGACGTGGGCGAGACGTTCGCGGGTGTGCCCTACGACGTCGGGCTGGAGGCCGTCGAACGGCTGCGGCCGCTGGTGCCCGCGGGGGCGACCATGGCCCAGTTCGCGCTGCGCTGGATCGTTGATCTCCCACAGGTCAGCGTCGTGATCCCGGGCGCGCGGAACGCGGAGCAGGCGCGCGGCAACGCGGCGGCGGCCGACCTCGCTCCGCTCGACGAGCAGGTACGCGCTGCGATCCGCGAGGTGTACGACGACCTGATCCGCCCCCACGTCCACGACCGCTGGTAAGTCGGTGCCCGGCCCGCCGGGACAACCTCGCTGATCGGTGACAGGAAGTGCGTGCGGATGCCTGCAACGACCGGGGCCGGCCGTCGCAGGCATCCGCAGGGGTCGACCGACTCGCGCTCGTGAACGCGGCGACTCGCGGGTAGGAACGGGGCGACTCGCGGGTAGGAACGGGGCGACTCGCGGGTGGGGACTGGCCGCTCGCGCGCCGGATCGGGCGGCCCGCGCCCGTGAAACGGCGACTCGGGCTCGTGAAACGGGCGACTCGCGGGTCGGGGGCGGGCGGCTCGCCCATCCGAACGCACCTGGCGCGCGCGGAGAGCGCCGGGATCGGGGGCGCCTGTGTCGAAACCTGCGCCTCGTGTTCCCGAAACCGGCGACTCGCGCTCGTGAAACGGGCGACTCGCGCTCTTCAAGGGGGCGACTCGCGGGAGTGTGTTACAGGTTTGCGGTCGCTTCCTCCAGGTACTGGGCGAACTTCTTCCGCGCCGCTTCGGCGCGCGTGGGGACGTGTTCGGTGGGCACGTCGGTGGCGGTGTAGCCGCGCAGTATCCGGCGCGCCACCGTGCTCTTGTGCACCTCGTCGGGGCCGTCGTAGATCCGGGCGGCGCGGGCCGCGCGGTACATCCCCTCCAGCGGCAGGTCGCCGGAGAAGCCCAGCGAGCCGTGCACCTGGATTGCGCGGTCGATCACGTCGTGGAGCACTTTCGCGCCCCAGTATTTGATCATGGCGATCTCGATGCGGGCGTTCGATGCGCCCACCTGGTCCATCGTCCACGCGGCGTGCAAGGTCATCAGGCGCGCGGCCTGCATCTCCGCCGCGGACGTGGCGACCCAGTCCTGCACCATCTGCTTCTCGGCGAGCACGGAACCGTGGGTGTACCGGCTCACCGCCCGCTCGCACAGCATGTCGAACGCCCGCTTCGACTGACCCAGCCAGCGCATCGCGTGGTGGATGCGGCCGGGGCCGAGCCGCTGCTGAGCGAGCCGGAAGCCGTCGCCGGGATTGCCGACGAGGTTCTCCTTCGGCACCCGCACATCCGTGTAGATGATCTCGGCGTGTCCGCCGTAGAGGTCGCCCCCGACCGCTGGGTGGTCCATCACCGGGATGTCGCGGACGATCTGCACGCCCGGCGTCTCGACCGGCACGATGATCATCGACGAGCCCTGGTACGCCGACACGTCGGGGTCGGTCACCGCCATGACGATCAGGAAGTCGGCGTGCGAGGCGTTCGACGAGAACCACTTGTGCCCGTTGATCACGTAGTCGTCGCCGTCGAGCACCGCTCGCGTGGCGAGCAGCGTCGGGTCGGCGCCGGCTCCTGGTTCGGTCATCGAGAAGCTGCTGCGCAGCTCTCCGCGCAGCAGCGGGTGCATCCAGCGCTCCTTCTGCTCGGGGCTCCCGCCGATGGCGAGCAGCTCCGCGTTGCCGGAGTCAGGTGCCTGGTTGCCGAAGATTCCCGGGGCGAATCGGCACTGGCCGAGGATCTCGTGCATCAGCCCGAGCCGGACCTGCCCGAACCCACCGCCGCCGAGCTCGGGCGGCAGGTGGGCCGCCCACAGGCCGCGCTCCTTCACCTGCTCCTTGAGCGGTGCGGTGATCCGCGCATAGGTCTCGCGGTCCAGATCGAGGGTCTCCAACGGGATGATCTCCTCGCGGACGAAGCCGCGCATCCACTCGAGCTGTGCCTCGAACTCGGGTTCCGTCGAGAAGTCCCACGCCATCGTCCGCGCCTCCGCATCGTCGCCGGGGGATCGGCTCGTCCCCTCGAAGGCCATCGTGCCCCGGGGCCCCGGCTCGACGATAGGACTGTTGTGGAGCGGTGCTCTAGAGCTGGTGTCCAGTGGGCCGCGCGATGGCCGACGGGTGTACGGGCGGTGGAGTGGGTGATCAGGAGTCGATGGCGCGAGTCCACGTGGCGATCGAGGTCAGGATGCGCCCGCACGCCAGGCGCGTACCCGATCCTCTGCTCGCCGTGCACTCCGCGCAGCCGCGACGCGTTCGGCCTGCTCCGGGGATGCGGCGTGCTGGGCGACGGCGCGCTCCGCCTCGGCCAGTTCCCTGGCGGCGATCACGTCCGCCGCGTCCCGGAAGACGGTGGGCAGGGGCACCTCCGGCCCGCCGCTGGGATGGCGTTCGACGCGGTAAGGATTGTCGTCGGGCAGGCCGCCCGTGTACCTCCCGTACGCGCCGAGGAACAGCAGGAGCGCGCCTGCGATCAGGCTGAAGATCACGTTCGGCATCCGGAACGCGAGCAGGTTCAGCGGGGTGTCCAGCACGAGCACGTTGGCCAGGCCGGAGAGGATGAAGGCCACCCCCACGATGACGGTCACCGTGGAGGCCGTGCGGCCACCGCGCATGGCCGCCGCGATCAGGATCGCGCCCACGACCAGCGAGATCACTGAGAGCAGACCGTTGGACGAGAGCCCGAGCACCGGTGTGCCGTTGGTGGTGAACGGATCCAGCCGGTTGACGAGGCCGAGGATGCCGAACACCCACAGCCCGAGAGCGAACAGCACCGCGCCGACGCGGTGCACGGCGTCCAGAGGTCCGTGAGATTCGCGCCATACCCTGTTCATGACGAAATGGTGCGACGACCCGGGCATGGGCGCGAGTCGATCTGTCGTCGGGCGCAGCGTCTGGAGGCTCAGCGACGGGCGCGGCTGCGCACCGAGTTGGAGATGAGCGCGATTCCGCCGATCAGCACCAGCAGCCCGATCACGAGCCACGTGCGGGACCCGGTCATGAAGCTGCCGCCCAGCAGGTCGGCCCCCTGCAGAGTCCACACCCCACCGATGACGAAGAGGAGCACGCCGAGCGCGCCGAGTACCACAGCAAGCCACCGAGTCATGACGCTGATACTCCACCTGATGCTCGTGCACGGGGATAGGCGTTACCCGGCTCACGGTCGCCTCGGCCGGACGGAAGCAGATCGAACAGGTTCCACACGGGTGTGAGCAGGTCCGTGCCACGGGGGGTGCCGTCGGGAAAATCGGCGGGCTGGGTGAGGACATGACGCACCCCGCCGGCCTCGCGGTCGTGGACGTGCACGCTGAAGGCTGGGAACAGCGCCCCACGGGAGCCGGCCACCCCGAGATCGTCGAGGAACGTGGTGCCGGCAGCGGAGACCAGCCGAACCCGTGACCAGCCCCGGACGCGCGCCCAGCCGCGGAGGGCGGGGAATGGGGCGGGAGCCATCACAACGAAGGCGGTGCGCTGGGCGATGTGCCGCTCCACCCCGTTGAGACCGTCGACGAACATCGAGCACGCCGCGCACGCGCCGTTGTCCTCGGGGTGCAGCATCAGGTGATAGATGACCAGCTCGTCGTGGTCGCCGAAGAGCTCCTCGAGCGTGACGGCGCGCTCGGGCCCGTCGGCGGCAAGGTCGGCCGCGCCCTCGACGAACCGGTGGTTCTGCACAGCGACCCCGGGTGGCAGCGCACGGCGCAGCGCTGCCACGGCCTCGATCCGGACGCGCAGCTCGGCCTCGGCCCGACGCAACCCCGAGCGGGCCCGGCGATACGCCTCGCGCCCGCGGGCCAGGGCCCGGGCGCCTCGCCCTCGACGTGCACGGTGATGCTCTTGAGCTCGGTCCACCACGGTCCTGGGGTGCTAGGCCGTGTTGAGAAAGCCCCTGATCGCGGTCTTCGCGCCGAGAT
>DASYES010000128.1:0-7796 GCA_036498885.1 Pseudonocardia sp. | reverse complement strand
GGTCCTGGAAGGCGCCCGTCTGGTCAGCCCGTTCCCCGCTGTTGCCGAACGCCACCTGCAGGGCCAGCACCGCGATCAGGATGTGGGTGACGCCGTAGGCGCCGATGCCCAGCCGTGCGCCGATCTTCACAGCCGGGCTGTTCGCGGCCTGCCGGGCGGACCGGCCCGTCGACTCGGCGGCACTCGTCATGGTTGATCCTCTCCGTGCGACGGGCGCACCGTCGCACGGAAGCCGCCTCGACGCAGCGGCTACTACTCCATCCGCGCCGACGGCGTGACCCACCTGCGCTACCAGGCCCGCTATCGCGCGAAGCTCACCGGCTCACCCGTTCCTGGAGCAGCGACGCACGGGCGGCGGACTCCGCCCGCCGCTTGCGCACCGCCCGGACGCCCAGCACGGCGAGCACCGCAGCGACCGCCACTCCCGTCACGGTCGGCCCGACGAGGTGTGCCGCGTGTCGCAGTGCCGCCGACGCCGCGCTGCCCAGCCCGACGTAGACCACGCCCCACAACACGGCTCCCAGCGCCGTGTAGACCGCGAACCGGCGCACGGGCATGCGTAGCGACCCCGCCAGCACGGGCACCAGCGAGTGCGCGACCGCGAGGAACCGTGAGCCGGCGATCGCACGCCCGGTGCCGCCCCGCAGCACGGCCTCGGCGCGCACCCAGTTGCGCTCCCCGATCCACTGGCCGGCCCGGCTCACCCTGATCCGCGGACCGAACTGCCTCCCGAGGAGGTAGCCGCCGCTCTGCCCGACCATGCTCGCGGCCGCCGCGACGCCCGCCAGCGCCGCATACTCACCGGCGCTGCCTACCGTGGTGGCCGCGGCGAGCAGGACCACCTCCCCGGGCGTGATGAGTCCGATCAGCACCGACGTCTCCAGCACGAGCATCAGGCCGACGACGCCGTAGAGCTGCCAAGCGGGCAGTGCGTCGATCATTGCGAAGAAGTAACCGAGCCAGTCGCTGATCACCATCACAGACTGGTGCGGCAGGCTCGCCCGACCCATCCGGGCAGCGCCCTGAACCGAGGTGGGGATGACCCCCGATTACACCCTGGGACGGCTACCGGTTCGGTTCGCCCTCGACGCGCTGGATGTCGGCACCGAGTCCGCGCATGTTCTCGACGAACCGCGGGTAGCCGCGGTCGATGTGCTCGATGTCCCACACCTCGGTCTGCCCATCCGCACACAGCGCGGCGAGCACGAGCCCCGCTCCGGCCCGGATGTCGCTGGCCCACACGGGCGCGCTCGAGAGCCGGTCGACTCCCCGCACCACGGCGTGGTGGCCGTCGGTGCGTGCGTCAGCGCCGAGCCGCACCATCTCGTCGACGAACCGGAACCGGGCCTCGAAGACGTTCTCCGTGATCATCGAGGTGCCCTCGGCGACGGCGGACAGCGCGATCGCCATCGGCTGGAGGTCGGTGGCGAACCCCGGAAAGGGCAGCGTCACGAAGTCGACGGCCGCGGGGCGCTGGTCCATCCGGACGGTGAACTCCTCGGCGCCGACCACGGTGTCGGCGCCTGCGGTGCGCAGCTTGTCGAGCACCAGGTCGATGTGGTGTGGGTCCACACCGCGCACCGTCACCTCCCCGCGCGTCATCGCCGCTGCGAACGCCCAGGTGGCGCCGACGATGCGGTCGCCGATCACGCGGTGCTCGGTGGGCTGCAAACCGGTGACACCGAGCACGCTGAGCGTGGAGGTGCCGACGCCGTCGATCTTGGCGCCCATCTGCTGGAGCATCGTGCACAAGTCGACGATCTCCGGCTCGCGGGCCGCGTTGTCGATCACCGTGGTGCCGTCGGCGAGCACGGCGGCCATCAGGATGTTCTCGGTGGCGCCGACGCTGGGAAAGTCGAGCCAGATCTGTGCGCCGCGCAGCTCGTCGGCCTGGGCGACCACACGCCCGTGCTCGATCTCGGTGGTGGCGCCGAGCTTGCGCAGGCCGGCCTGATGCATGTCGAGCGGGCGGGAGCCGATGGCGTCACCACCCGGGAGCGGCACGATCGCCCGGCGACACCGGGCGACGAGCGGACCGAGCACGCACACCGACGCCCGCAGCTTCGACACGGACCGGTAGTCGGCCTGCGCGCCCGGCTCCGCCGGGACGTCGATCGTGACCGTGTCGCCCTTGACGGTGACGGTGCAGCCGAGGCTGCGCAGCACATCGGCCATGAGCGGGACATCGAGGATTTCCGGACAGTTCCGGAGCGTGGTGGTGCCCTCCGCCAGCAGCGCCGCCGCCATCAGCTTCAGCACGCTGTTCTTCGCTCCGACCACGTCGACGGCGCCGGCGAGCCGGGCACCCCCGTTGACCGCGAAATGCTCTGCCACGAACGCCGACGCTATCCGGTGGCCCCGAGCGCTACGCGGTCGGCCGTACCAGGTGCTCGACGGCCACCATCGCCCGGTCCACCACGGCGGACAGCTCCTCACGTGCGGCACCGTCACGCGCCTGCAGCGACAGCCCGAACTGCACGGTGCTCACATACGCTGCCAACGCGTCGATGTCCGCGCCGGGCGGCACGTCCCCGTCGGCCTGGCCCCTGGCGAGCCGGTCGCGCACCGCAGCCGTGGCCGACCGCCGCTGCTCGGCGAGGAAGTCGCGGATCCCTGCCGTGATGGGCGTGTATGTGGTGGCGGCCAGCACGATCATGCAGCCGGTCGGCTTGTCCTGGTCGGTGTAGGCGAGCACGTTGGCCCGCAGCAGTGCCTCGACGCCGGCCGCCGCGGTGGGAGCGCCGCACATCGCCCGGAGCGGCGGCTCGCCCTCCTGCTCCTCGTAGAGCGCCACGGCCTCGCGGAACAGGGCCTCCTTGCTCCCGAACGCGGCATACAAGCTCGGTGGGCGGATCCCCATCGCAGCGGTGAGCTCACCGATGGACGTGCCGTCGTAGCCGTGCTCCCAGAACACCTCCATCGCGCGGTGGAGTGCCTCGGCCCGGTCGAAGCCGCGGGGACGTCCTCGGACCGTCATCGACGCCCTTTCTGTAGCGATCCCTCAAAATACGTCTTGACCAGCCTCATCCGCAGGCGCCAGACTTCTTTAGCAATCGCTACAGAATGGAGACGTGGATGAGTGACCTCAGAGGCCGCGCAGCACTGGTGACCGGTGGCAGCCGCGGTATCGGAGCCGCGATCGCACTGCGGCTGGCCCGCGACGGCGCCGACGTCGCGCTCACCTACGTGAGCTCGCAGGATCGCGCCGCGGCGGTGGTGCGCGAGATCGAGAGCCTGGGTCGGCGCGGTGTCGCGATCCAGGCGGACAGCGCTGACACCGCGGCCGTCACGGCCGCCGTCGACGCGACCGTCGAGCGGCTCGGGCGCCTCGACGTTCTCGTCAACAACGCGGGAATCTTCCCCTTCGGCCCGTTCGAGAAGGTCGGCGCGGAGGAGCTCGACCACGCCATCGCCGTGCACGTCAGGGCGGCGTTCGTCGCCGCGCAGGCCGCATCCCCGCACCTCGGCCCGGGTGGGCGGATCATCAACATCGGCAGCAACCTCACCGAGTTCGTGGGCCGACCGGGCATCACGCTCTACGCGATGACCAAGTCGGCACTCACCGGCCTCACCCGGGGGCTCGCCCGTGAGCTCGGCCCCCGCGGGATCACCGTCAACGTCGTGCACCCCGGCTCGACCGACACCGACATGAACCCGGCCGACGCGCCCGGTGCCGACGTCCGGCGTGCGCAGACCGCGCTCGGCCGGTTCCAGTCCGCCGACGACGTCGCGGCCACCGTCGCCCACCTGGCAGGCGAGGACGCGCGCACGATCACAGGCACGGCACTGCTCGTCGACTCCGGGGCAAACGCATGACGCCCGCATGACGGCACGCCGCCGCAGCGGAGCCTAGGCTGCGGTCATGGCGGTGCACCTGACCAGGATCTACACGAAGACCGGCGACGACGGCACCACCGCGCTCGGCGACTTCAGCCGCGTGCGCAAGACCGACGTCCGGCTCGCGGCCTATGCCGATACCGACGAGTGCAACGCTGCGATCGGCGTCGCGGTCACGGTCGGTGGGCTCGCCGACGAGCTACTGGTTCCCCTGAGCCAGGTACAGAACGACCTGTTCGACGTGGGCGCCGACCTGTGCGCCCCGATCGTCGAGAATCCGCAGTACCCGCCGCTGCGCATCACCGAGGACTACGTCACCCGGCTGGAGGGCTGGTGCGACGAGTTCAACGAGGGACTGCCGAAGCTCAACTCGTTCATCCTCCCGGGCGGGACCCCGGGAGCGGCGTATCTGCACGTCGCCCGGACGGTCGCCCGGCGGGCCGAACGCTCGGTGTGGGCCTTGCTCGAGACCGACGCCGAGCACACCAACCCGCTCACGGCGAAGTACCTCAACCGGCTCTCCGACCTGCTGTTCATCCTCGGCCGGGCAGCCAACCCGGACGGCGACGTGCTGTGGCAGCCGGGCGGGCCGCAGGGCGGCTCAGCAGACAGCCGGTAACCGGGCGCACGGCAGCCGCACGGCCTACGAGGCCTGGCGGTAGCCCGTGCGGCCGGGCGGTGTGGCTTCGAGCCACGACAGGAAGCCCGTGAGGACGCCCTGGGCCATCGCGATTTCCAGCTCTGTGCCGCGCACGCGGCAACGCAGCACGGACGCCGACGGCGGGAGAAGGTAGACCTCGGTGCTCGACGGGGCGCGCCGGTCCACGATCTCCAGGTCTGTGCGGTCGACGAACACCGTGGGGCCGGGACGGAAGGAGGTCAGGCGGAACCAGGCGAGCTGGTTGCCCCGGTAGCGCCCGACACCGAAATGCCATCCGGCCCCGTCGCCGGACGCGGCCCAGGAACCGGCAGCGGGGCGGCGGCGTAGGAACACGTCCACGCCGCCGCCCCGCATGAGTCGTACACGCCGAAAAGCCAGGTACGCGAGGCCGAGGCAGGCGATCAGCAGCAGGATGCCGACGCCCAGTGCCATCGCCCCCAACGCGGCTCCTGCTACTCGGCCGCGCCGGCGGCTTTCAGCCGCACGTTTGCCCGTGCCGCGGCGGCCGCACCGTCCGGCTCGGACGTGTTCGCCCGGTCCCGCGCGGCGCGGGCCCGCGCTACGTCGATCTCCTCGGCCTTCTCGGCGAACTCGGCCAGCACCGTGACGCTCTCCGGTGTGATCGAGAGGAAGCCGCCGTGCACCGCGAGCGTGGTGGAGGTGCCGTCCGTGCCGTCGATGCGCACGATGCCGGCCTCCTCCAGCTGCGCCAGCGTGGGCTCGTGCCCGGGCAGCACGCCGATCTCGCCGACGGTGGTGCGGGCGAGCACGAAGTTGGCGTCACCCGACCAGATCCGGCGCTCGACGGCGACCAGCTCGACTCTCATCTCGGCCAATGCGTACTCCTCGCTCGTGCTGGAGCCACTGATCAGCCCTCGAGCTTCTTGCGGTTCTTGTCGAGGTCCTCGAGGCCGCCGCAGAGGAAGAACGCCTGCTCCGGGACGTCGTCGAACTCTCCCTTGGCGATCTTGTCGAAGGCCTCGATGGTCTCCTTGAGCGGCACCGTGGAGCCCGGCTGGCCGGTGAACTGCTCGGCGACCAGCAGGTTCTGCGAGAGGAACCGCTCGATGCGCCGGGCTCGGCCCACGAGCTGGCGGTCCTCCTCGGAGAGCTCGTCGATACCGAGGATCGCGATGATGTCCTGCAGGTCGGAGTACTTCTGCAGGATTCGCTTCACCTCGTTGGCGACCCGGAAGTGCTCCTCGCCGATGTACTGCGGGTCGAGGATTCGGGAGGTCGACGTCAGTGGGTCCACGGCCGGGTAGATCCCCTTCTGGGAGATCGGCCGGGAGAGCTCCGTGGTGGCGTCGAGGTGCGCGAACGTGGTGGCGGGCGCCGGGTCGGTGTAGTCGTCGGCGGGCACGTAGATCGCCTGCATCGAGGTGATCGACCGGCCACGGGTGGAGGTGATGCGCTCCTGCAGCTCGCCCATCTCGTCGGCCAGGGTGGGCTGGTAGCCCACCGCGGACGGCATGCGGCCGAGCAGCGTGGACACCTCGGAGCCGGCCTGCGTGAACCGGAAGATGTTGTCGATGAAGAGCAGCACGTCCTGGTCCTGCTCGTCGCGGAAGTACTCCGCCATGGTGAGTGCGGACAAGGCCACCCGCATACGCGTGCCCGGAGGCTCGTCCATCTGCCCGAACACCAGCGCGGTGTCGGCGATCACGCCGGACTCGGTCATCTCCGTGATGAGGTCGTTGCCCTCACGGGTGCGCTCGCCGACACCGGCGAACACCGAGGTGCCACCGAAGTTCTTGGCGACACGCGTGATCATCTCCTGGATGAGCACCGTCTTGCCGACACCCGCACCGCCGAACAGGCCGATCTTGCCGCCCTGCACGTAGGGGGTGAGCAGGTCGATCACCTTGATGCCGGTTTCCAGCATCTCGGTGCGGCCCTCGAGCTTGTCGAAGGAGGGCGCCCGCCGGTGGATGCCCCACAGCTCGCCGGTGATCTCCAGGTCGGGCTCGTCGAGGCACTCACCGAGCGCGTTGAACACGTGCCCCTTGACCTGGTCGCCGACCGGCACCGAGATCGGACGGCCGAGGTCGGTGACCTCCTGGCCACGGATCAGGCCGTCGGTGGGCTGCATGGAGATGGCGCGCACCAGGTTGTCGCCGAGGTGCTGGGCGATCTCCAGGGTCAGCGTCCGGTTGAGGTCACCGATCTTCACATCGACCGTGAGCGCGGTGTAGAGCTCCGGTACCTCGTTGCGCGGGAACTCGACGTCGACGACCGGGCCGGTGACCCGCACGACCCGCCCGGTCCTGCCCTGGGTCGACGCGGATGGGGTGCCGGTATCAGCGGTGGCGGTCATCAGTTCTCACTTCCTGCGCTGACGAGAGCGTCGGCGCCACCGACGATCTCACTGATCTCCTGGGTGATCTGAGCCTGACGAGCCTGGTTGGCCTGCAGTGTCAGGGTACGGATCAGTTCGTTCGCGTTGTCCGTGGCGGCCTTCATGGCCCGCTGGCGGGCCGCCGACTCCGAGGCGGCCGACTCGAGCAGCGCTGCGAACAGCCGGGCCCCGACGTACTTGGGCAGCAGCGCATCGAACAGGGTGTCGGCGTCGGGTTCGAACTCGTACAGCGAGCGGACCTCGGTCGCGGCCTGCGCCGCGGTGTCCTCCGCCGTGCGGCCGACGGTCTCGCCCTCGACGAGCCGCTCGGTCTCGCTACCGGCGTACTCGACCTCCATCGGCGCCATCCGCCGCGCCTGCGGTGTCTGCGTGACCATGTTCTTGAACTGCGTGTACACGAGGTGCAGTTCGTCGACAGCCTGCACGTCCGCGGCGGTGTTCTCCGCGTCGGCACCGTCGGCGCGCTCCGCAGGCTGGTCGGCTTCACCGTTGCCGGCGCCCGCCATGAACGCCGCGACGAGTGTGCGGGCAACCTCTGCCGCGTCCGCGTAGCGCGGCTGCTCGGAGAACCCGGTCCAGGAGGCCTCGACCTCGCGGCGGCGGAAGCGGAAGTAGTTCACGCCCTTGCGGCCGATGACATAGAGCACCGGCTCCTTGCCCTGCTCACGCAGCAGCGACTGGAGCTGCTCCGCCTCCTTGAGCACGTTGGCGTTGTAGCCGCCTGCCTGCCCGCGGTCGCTGGTGACCACCAGGACTGCGGCGCGCTTGGCGTTCTCCCGCTCGACGAGCAGCGGGTGGTCGAGCGCCGAGTTGTTCGCCAGCTCGGTGAGCACCGCCGTCATCTGCTCGGCGTACGGCTTGGCCTCTTCCACTCTGGCGCGCGCCTTGGCGATGCGAGAGGTCGCGATCAGCTCCATGGCGCGAGTGATCTTCTTGATG
>DASYES010000127.1:0-6189 GCA_036498885.1 Pseudonocardia sp. | reverse complement strand
CGCAGCTTGCGGGCGGTGATCTCGTCGAGCGCGGAGAACGGCTCGTCTGCCAGCAGCAGGTCGGGCTCGATCGCCAGACCCCGCGCCAGCGCCACCCGTTGCTGCATGCCGCCCGACAGGCGCAGCGGGAAGTAGTCGCCGAACTCGCCGAGGCCGACGAGGTCGAGGTAGCGCTGCACCCGCCGGTCGGCCTCCTCGCGCGGCACGTCCAGCTCGTCCAGCGGCAGCCGCACGTTGTCGCGCACCGTGCGCCACGGCAGCAGCCGCGGCTCCTGGAACACGACCCCGATGCGGACCGCCGAGCGCGAGCGCGCGGTGACGACGTGGCCGTTGATCATGATCCGGCCCGACGTCACGTCGTCCAGCCCGTTGATCATGTTCAGCAGGGTCGACTTCCCGCAGCCCGACGGGCCCAGGATGGAGAGCAGCGAGCCGTGCTCCACCGCCACGTTCAGCCCGTCGATGACGGTGAGGGGCGGCTCCCCGCGGCGCGGGAACTGCTTGCGGACGTTGTCGATCACGAGGTAGGGCTGGTCGCCGCCACGCTCCGGCACCTTCTGGGACACCTTCTCGGACACCGCGGCTCCCTGGTCAGTTCTGCATGGACGGACGCCAACGCGTGAGCCAGTGCTCCGTCGGCTTGAGGATCAGGAACTCGATGAGCAGCAGGACGATCGTGAACAAGATCGTCCAGGCGAGGACCTGGGTCATGTTGAACAGCCCGAACCAGTAGCTCAGCTGGTAGCCGACGCCGCTGGACAAGCCGATCAGCTCCACGACAGTGGCGATCTTCCAGGACAGCCCGAGCGCGTAGCGCAGAGCCGCGAGCAGGTACGGGATCACCTGCGGGACCACCAGCTTGCGCAGGATCGAGCCTCGCGAGAAGTGGAACGCTTGCCCCATGCGCACGAGGGACAGGTCGATCGCCTTGACACCCTGCCACATGTTGATCGCGACCGCCGGGACGGCCGTGACGCCGATCGCGACGATCGCCGCGACGTCGTTCAGCCCGAACCAGAGGATCGCGAGGATGCCGTACACCACCGAGGGCACGGTGAACGCCACGAGCACCCAGGAGTCGAGGAACTCCTCGCCGAACTTCGACAGACCCATCGCCAGACCGATGATCAGGCCGAAGGCGACGGCGATGATCATGCCTGCGACGACCCGGTAGACGGTGGTCCAGAGGTGGAAGTAGGTCTCGGACTCGCCCAGGTTCTGGACCAGCGTGCCGAAAACGCGAATCGGCCCGGGCAGCACGCTCTCGTCGAAGAACAGCGACGCGATGAACCAGACCACCACGAGCGCGGCCAGCGACATGGCCCGTAGCCACACGCCCCGCCAGGAGCGGCGGACCACCGGCACGAGGTCGGCCTCACCCGCGACCGGCACCACGGCCGTGGCGAGCGAGACGTCCGGCTCGCGATCACTGTGCAGCGTGCTCATGACGTGGCCGTCCGCAGGTCGGTGCGAAAGAGGCCGTCCGGAACGGCCGGCACGAAGTTGTCCGCGCCGAGCACCGGGATGAGCTGCTCGATGAGCTTGGCCTCGGCGTCGGCCTGCTCCTGGTTCCAGTCGGCGATGTAGCGCGACCCGACGCGCTCCTTCAGCATCTGCGGTGCCCGCGGATCGGTCAGCTCGATCTTCTTCGCGTAGTCAGCCCAGACGTTCGGATCGGTCTGGATGAAAGCGACCGTGTCGTCGAGGGCCGCACTGAAGGCGTTGAGCACGCCGCAGTGCGATTCCGCGTAGTCGTCGGTGGTGGCGCCGAGGACGTGGCCGGGGAGCTTTCCGAACGCGGACTGGTAGTCCTCGGAGATGTCGCTCAGCGTGCGGTACTTGCCCGAGAGCAGGGCCTGAACCGTCGCCGTCGTGCCGATCAGGGCTGCGTCGATGTTGCCGGCGTCGAGCAGGCCGAGCATCGCGGCGTCGGGGGCCTCGATGATGTCGACCTGGCCGCCGAGATCGTCGATCCCGTACTTCTCCTTGGCCACGATCGACGTGATCGCGAACGTGGCGCTTGACCGGCCGCCGAACGCGCCGAGCTTGCGTCCTCGCAGGTCGGAGAAGGTGCGGATGTCGGAGTCGTTGCGCGTCACCACGACGTTCGACGGGCTGGTCAGGACGTCGAAGATCATCGCGCCGCGCCCCTGCTGGCGGGCCACCGCCATCGCGGTGAGCCCGCCGAACCCGACATCGACGGCCTGCTGGCCGATCGCGGCGTGCAGCGCGGACGGGTTCTGGAACGAGCTGACCGTCACGTCGAGGTTGTGCTTCGCCGCGAAGCCCTGCTCCTGCATGACGAACGTGACGAGGTCCTGCGCGCCCGGATTGACCCCGAGCTTCAGCGGCTGCTTCGACGTGAGCGGCGCGCAGCTCGCCGCTTCGGCCGACCCCGCGTCACCACCCCCGCCACCGCATGCGGCCAGGGCGAGACTCGCAACCCCCAGCAGCGCCACCTGCCAGCGCCACCGTTTCGAACACTTCATTGTGATCTCCTCTCGCACCTGTAGCTGCTACCTCGACCCCCGCGCGGCCGACGTCGCCGGGCCGGCCGCGTTCGGCTGCTGGAAGATCTCCGTGGCCGCGTCGAAGATCGACGCGAGCGACTCCTGCAGGATCTGCCGCCGCTCCTGCGGCACGGTCTGCAACAGCTGCTCGCCCACCTCGGCCAGCGCCACGTCGGCCGCCTCCTTGGCGGCCTGCCCCTCCGGAGTGAGGTCCAGCAGGAGCGACCGCCTGTTCTGCGGGTTCTCCTGCCGGTTCATCAGGCCCCGCCGCACGAGCACCTCGACGCTCTCGGACACCGTCGGGACGGTGAGATTTCCGAAGGCCGCCAGCGCCGCCATCGATGTGTGCCCCTCCGAGACCCTGCGGAGCATCCGGTGCTGGCGGAACGTCAACGGGGTGTCGAGCTGCCCGAGCACCCGGCCGTAGAGCCGGGTGAGACGAGCCGAGACCGACACGAGAAGCACGCCGAGGTCTTCGTCCCTGCGTTCACCGCTCGGTCCTGAGCTCACGCGTTCTCCTAACTAAGGGCCCCTAACAGTTAGGTGCCCATAGTGAAGTCGATCGCCCCTGTGGTCAAGAGCGGATCCTGCGGCTTGGAGGGAGCCCGGCCGGTGCTGGACAATCCCGTCATGGCGGCGCCGATCGACCCCACGACCAGGCCTGATTCGCTCTCTCGCCAGATCTACGCCACCCTTCGCGAGGGCATCATCCGCGGCCGCTACCCGCAGGGATCCCGGCTCGCGGAGCAGCGGCTGGCCGAGGAACTGCAGGTATCGCGCGTCCCGCTGCGCGAGGCCGTGCCCCTGCTGGAGAACGAGGGGTTCGTCTCCACCCTCCCCCGCCGCAGCGCGATCGTCACCACGTGGACGATCAGATCCGCGCACGACCTGTTCGACCTGCGGCTGTGCCTCGAGGTCGGTGCCGCCCGGTACGCCGCACGCAGGATCGCCGCCGGCGCCTCGATCGCCCCGCTGCGGGCCGCGCTGGAGACCGCGCGCGGCGGCCTGGACAGCGGCGACGCCTACCGCATCGCGGGCGAGAGCACCCGGTTCCACGAGGTGATCGTGGATCTCACCGACAACGCGCTGATGCGAGCTGTGATGCGCTCGCTCTCGGGCCGGATGATGTGGCTGTTCTTCATGACACACGAGCCCGGCCCGCTCCACACACACAACGGTCACCAGGAGCTGCTCGCCGCCATCGAGTCGGGCGACGAGCGCGTGGCGGAGGCCACGGCGTACACCCACATCGAGCACCACCGGCTCGACTCGATGCGGTCGCTGCGTACGTCGAGCGGCATCCGCGACGAGCCGGCCTGACCCGGCACGCACCGGGCGGGCGTGCAGTCCGTTCGGCACACCATGGCCGGTCGGCGGCCGGTTGCGGGGCAGGGTGCCGCGACCTCCCGTGCGATCGCACAACGGTATACAGTTTGTATTCAACGAGGGCGGAACCAGGCTTCGACGGGTCGATCGACGAGTTCGGCATCCAGTCGAGCGCCCTGCGGCCTGCCCGATCAGGCGTCGGCGGCCGCGAACTTCGCCATCGCCACGTGGTAGCCCATGAGCTGGGCGGGCAGCAGGTACAGCAACGGGCTCAGCACCTCGGCGACGTCGGGTAACCGCACCACTGCGTCGGCGAGGCCGTCGAACGCGTGCTCACCCGCGGCGGTGGCCACGTAGACCTGCCCGCCGAACCGACGTGCCTTCCTGGCCGTCTCGACCGCGCTCTCGATCGACGGACCGCTCGGCACCAGCAGCCACAGCGGTTCGCCGGCCGTCCGGGAATCGCAGTGGTGGTACTCCTCCAGCCGGACGGCCATGGCGTGGTCCGGCGAGCACCACTCGACCGTCGCCGCGCCCAGCACCGCAGATGACCAGTTCGGCCCGGCGCCGGAGAACAGGTACATGTGCCGCTCGGCCTCCTGCGCCGCCACCTCGGCCACGATCGGGTCGCTCATCGCGAGTGCCGCCGACATCAGCCCGGGCACGATGGCGAGCTCGGTCAGAAGCGCATCGGCTCCGGCCGCACCGCGGGCGCGGCCGACGAGCCCGAC
Organism: Pseudonocardia sp.; assembly: GCA_036498885.1. Lineage (GTDB taxonomy): Bacteria > Actinomycetota > Actinomycetes > Mycobacteriales > Pseudonocardiaceae > Pseudonocardia. Next base: position 1,622 of record DASYES010000127.1, on the reverse strand, counting down.
CAGCCGGAACAGCAGGGCCAGCGCCGCGCTGGACGACCGGGTGGGCCGGCCCGCCCGCGTGGCGTCGACGTGCAGCGTGCAGCTGCTCTCCTCGTCGAGGGTCGAGCCCGCCGTACCCGTGAGGGCGAGCGTGAGGGCTCCGGCATACTGCGCGACGAGCAGGGCCTCCACCGTGCGCGTGGTCTCGCCCGAGCTCGAGAGCGCAACCACGAGTGATCGCTCGGTGATTGCGGGCGCGAGGTAGTGGGCGAGCTCCAGGCTCTGCACCGGCTCACACGGCACGCCGAGCATCGCCTCCAGCACGATCCGGGCGGCCGCCATCACGGCCATCGAATCGCCCGCTCCCACGAGGAAGGCGCGGTCGAGCTCACGACCGGCGATCATCCGCGCGGCCCCGTCGAGCGTGTCACGGTTGGCCGCCCAGCTGCGGTCAACGACCGCGGGCTGCTCGAGCAGCTCGTCGCGGGTCGCCTCCACCCTTCGACGGCGCTCGACATCGCGCGGAACGCCGGGCGGCCGGGCGAGCATCGCGGCCCGCTCGGCGTCGGCGACGCGAGCGAGCACCGCGCGCCGGCGGTCGTCCAACGCCCCCGCGATCGGTCTGAGCCGGGAAGCCATCACGATCAAACGGTATACAGTTTTGAGGTATCGAACGGATGACATCCGATGAACACGCGGTGACGCAGCCGGTGGACTTGGTGTGCCACGCGCCGTCGCGGCACTCCGACGTGGCAACCCGGAGCCACTACGGTGATGCTGTGACCGACCGCGACAACGCTGCTCCCGACCACGCGTCGTCCGCGCCCGCCGACCTGCTGACACTGAACGCGACCCGCATCGGATCGGCGGCCGTGGTGACGGTGCGGGGCGAGCTGGACCTGCAGACCGCGCGCAAGCTCATGTCCGTGGTCGACGAGACGCTGGAATGGCCCGGCCTCACCGCGCTGGTGATCGACCTCGCGGCGGTGAGCTTCCTCGGCTCCTCCGGATTGGGCACGCTTGCCGAACTCGCCACCCGTACGACGGCGAGCAGGGGCCCGGGCCCCTATCCCGCCCCGGACAAGACTCCCCGGCCCGCGCTGCGCCTCGTGGCGCCGCCCGACAACCAGGCCGTGATCCGCCCATGGGAGACGATGAACCTGCAGCAGATCCTGCCGCTGCATCCCGACGTGACCACCGCCCTCGCAGATCTCTGACGCCTCGGCCGAATTCACGTGCGGATCGAGGATCGACCGATCAGGCTGAGGTCATGAGCTCCCCGCACGACTCCGGCGGCGGCGCAGCGACCCCGCCCGGGTCGACGGACCGGACCACCACGCCCGTCACCGCGGACCTTCTGCGCGGCGCCCTCGACGTGGAGCGCACCGAGCACGGGGTGCTGCCCCACCGCCTGCCCGCCAGAGCTCGCGCACAGTGTGCCGACGGGCAACTGGCCATGGCGGAGGCCCAGCCCTCCGGCGTACGGGTGGTGTTCAGCACCCGGGCCACGGCCGTCGAGCTGGACGCACTCCGCACCAAAGTGGCCTACCAGGGCGCCCCGCCCCGACCGGACGGCGTGTACGACCTGCTCGTCGACGGCCGCCTGGCCGGGCGGGCCGGTGTGACCGGTGGCAACGTCCTGA
>DASYES010000126.1:0-2540 GCA_036498885.1 Pseudonocardia sp. | reverse complement strand
GGCCTGTTCGGCTTGCTCGGCTACACCAGCGGCTGGTTCGGTCCGGACACCGTCGCGGCCGTCCAGCAGTGGATCATCAACCTGACGAGCGGGGTGTTCAGCCGCAACGCGGTGGACCAGATCATCGTGCCCACCGTTGCGGACATCCTGACCACCTCTCGCGGCGAGGTCGTCTCCTTCGGGTTCGTGCTCAGCTTCTGGTCGGGTTCGTCGGCGATGGCCGCGTTCGTCGACGCGGTCACGCGGGCGTACGGCCAGTACCAGCTGCGCAACCTCGTCTGGCAGCGGATCCTCGCGATCCTGCTGTACCTGGTGGGCCTCGCCATCGGCATCGTTTTCCTGCCGATCGTCGCGCTGGGGCCCGACCGTCTGCTGCCGCTCCTGCCCGACACGTGGGAACCGGCCGCGGCGCTGGTGCTCGGCTTGCTCTACATCCCGGTGATCGGAGTCGTGCTGATGCTCGCGCTCACCACGTTCTACAAGATCGCGCTGCCGCTCAAGCCGCCGTGGCACCGCGGTCTGCCCGGCGCGGTGCTGGCTGTTGTGGTGTTCTTCGTCAGCGCCACCGGGCTGCGCCTCTACCTCGACTGGATCACCAGCACCGGTTACACGTACGGCGCTCTGGCGGCTCCCATCGCGTTCCTGCTCGGCATGTTCTTCATCGCGCTCGCGATCGTCCTGGGTGCGCACCTCAACGCAGCCGTGCAGTCGCTGTGGCCTGCTCCGCTGCGCCGCCGGGGTAGGCCCGCCGAGCAGCCGGACGCCGCGGAGGAACTCACCCGCGCGATCCGGGCCGCTCCCGAAGCTGCTGCGGCGGTCCTGAAACGCCTCGGCTACGCGGTCACATCCGACGCCCGCAAGGGCTGATGATGCGGCGTCGGCGGACGTCGGATCGGCGGGCGGATCAGCGGTCGGAGCGTGCCCGGAAGCCGCTGGTCGCGCGCTCGGCCAGCGTCAACCAGGCCTCGTGTTGCAGCTTCATCACGCCGTCGACCATCGAGCCGAAGAGCGTGACGGGCCTCCAGGCCAGGTCGATCGCCACTGCGAGGGCCCTGAAGGGCTCCATCGGTACGGGCCAGTCCACTCCCTGAGGAGTCCCTGCCGGACTCCCCGGCCGTCCTGCAGGTCCGGGAGGTCCGGGCTCGCCGCGTGGGCCTCGCTCGCCAGGGGCTCCCGGCTCGCCGCGTGGGCCCGGCTCGCCGCGCGGTCCCTGTCCGGCGGGTCCGGGCTCCCCGGCGGGTCCGGGCTCCCCACGGGGCCCCGGCTCGCCCCGCTCGCCCTTCTCGCCACGGACCTGTGCGCTACGGGCGCCGTTCTTGATAGGTATCCCAGGCAAGGATCGACAATTCAAGCGATCGGAGTCGAAACATCGCATCCACCGACGTCTCGAACGTACGTTCGAGGTTGTCCACCGGGTTGTCCACAGCTGTGGAGCATGGACCGGCAGGATGGGGGAATGAGCATCGTCCGCTGGGGAGTGGTGGGACCAGGCCGCATCGCGGCGAAGGTCGCGGCCGACTTCGTGCACGTGCCCGGGGCCGAGGTCGTCGCGGTGGCATCGCGCTCGGCCGAGCGGGCCGAGGCCTTCGCCGACGCCCACGGCATCGGTCGTTACCACGCGTCGTACCGCGCCATCGTCGAGGACGACAGCGTGGACGTCCTGTACATCTCCACCCCGCACCCCCAGCACCGCGCCGTGGCGCTGGCCGCTCTGAAGGCGGGGAAGGCGGTGCTGGTGGAGAAGGCGTTCACGGTGACGCCCGCCGCCACCCGGGAGATCGCGGCCGCAGCCACCGACGCCGGGATCTTCGCAATGGAGGCCATGTGGACCCGCTTCCAACCCGCCGTCGTGCGGATGCGCGAGCTGATCGCTGAAGGCGCGATCGGCGACGTCCGCGGCGTGCAGGGGGAGTTGGGGGTGAACGCGCCAACCGACCCGCTGGACCGGTACTACAACGCCGCCATCGGTGGGGGCGCCCTGTTCGACCTCACCGTCTACCCGATCTCATTCGCGCAGATGGTGCTCGGCACGCCGGACACGGTCGCCGCGCACGGCACGCTCGACGCCGCGGGGGTGGACATCGAGGAGGCCGTGCTCCTCGGCTGGGCCGACGGGCGCACCGCCTCGCTCTTCTGCTCGCTCCGCTGCGCCACCCCGGGGCAGATGCGCGTGTACGGCACCGACGGCTGGATCGACGTCCCGCCGCGTTTCCACCACCCCGACACGTTCGTGCTGCACCGCACCGGCCGCGGCCCGCAGGAGGTGACACTGCCCCACACCGGAGGTGGCTACGCGCACGAGCTGCGCGAGGTCACCGACTGCATCCTCGCGGGGCGCGGGGAAAGTGCCGTCATGCCACTGGCCGACACGATCACGGTGCAGGACGTGATGGGCGAGGTCGCCGACCGGCTCGGCATGCATCCCCAGGAGGGTCCCGCCGAGCTGTAGCGCACTCCGCACGCTGGCCGTGACCGGCGCAACTCGCGCCACAAAACCGGGCGACTCGCGCCACAAAACCGGGCGACTCGCGCCACAAGAC
>DASYES010000125.1:0-7756 GCA_036498885.1 Pseudonocardia sp. | reverse complement strand
CGGTCTCGGGCAGCGTGGTGTAGCCGTCCTTGAGGAAACCCGCGAACTCCGAGCCGGTCGACTTCAGCAGCACGAGGTCACGGAGCCCCGAGACCACCTCGGCCCGGACGCCCTCCACGTCGACGACGGCCGTGCGCACCTCCGGCCCGCGGCGCACCCACGTATGGGCGTGGCCCTCCCCGCCCACCGGCACCCGCTCCCAGGCGAACTCGTCCACCGCGATCCGGGCGCCCCGCACCGGCTCCACGGTGTCGACGAAGTGGTGGGCGAGAGCAAGCCCGAAGTCCTCGATCTCCCGCAGGCCCTTCTCCTTCGCGAACGCGTAGACGGTGTTCTTCTGCGAGTCCGTGGGCAACACCAAGGCCTGGTCGCCGCGCAGGTACGCCTCCGCGAAGTCGCCGCGCAGCGTCGTCGTCACGGTGACGTCACGGATCTCGTGCCGGTCGGTCTCCCGGTAGATCCGGACGAGGCGGTTCTCCGCTTTTCCGTACTGGTGGCCTCCGAGCACGATCCCCATCAGTCTCAGCTCCCGCGGTAGGTCGAGTAGGCGAACGGGGAGAGCAGCAGCGGCACGTGGTGGTGCTCCCCCGGGTCGGTGACGACGAACGTGACGGCCACCTCGGGGTAGAACCCCTGCTGGCCGGTGGCGGCGAAGTAGCCGCCGGTGTCGAACGTGATCCGGTAGGGGCCCGCTGCCAGGTCGAGGGCGAGCTCGCGGACGCGGCCGTCATGGTCGGTGATCGTCTCTGCGAGCAACTCGCCGCGGGGCAGCGCCTCCAGCCGGACCCCGACACCGGCGGCAGGACGTCCGAGCGCTGCGTCGAGCACGTGCGTGGAGAGACTCATTCCGGAGACCCCGGCGCCACGAACCGATCGAGCCGGATCTCGTTGATCGCGGCCAGCTCGGCGAGCGCGACGCCCCGTTCCGTGGCCGGGTCGTTGCCGAGCCGCGCCTGCAGGGTGGCCAGCAGGTCCTCGGCGCTGCGGCCGGTGGCGCACACCAGGTAGACGTGCCCGAACCGCGCCTCGTAGGCCCGGTTGCCCTCCTCCAGCGCGGACAGCACGCCGGCCCCGGCCGCGGCGACATCGCTCTGCTCACGGCGGGACGCCCCGCTCGTGCCGCGGTCACCGATGCGCGGGTGCCCGTCCAACGCGGCGTCGAGATCGGCGTCGTCCAGTGCACCCCGCGCGGCGGCCTGCAGCGCGGCGACCGATGCGTACGGGCGGCCCGCCGCCACCTTTCGCGCCCATCGCGGCGCCGAGCAGCAGGAGAGCAACGCCCGCTCGGCCTCCCGCGGTGGCAGGGCATTGAACCGCTGCAGATCCACCCGCGTCCTCCGGCTCCCGATGCGTGCTCTGTGCGCAGATCCTTCCACCGTGATGTTCTCTCACGGCAACTCGATCCCGGGCTCACTCATGTCATTACTTACCACAGGGCCCTGCGAGCACCGTCGCCGTTTCGGTGGACGTCATGCGGGACATCGCCGGTGCCCATTCACCGCCGCGTCGGCTCGCATTCGCACCGCGGAGTCCTCCGCACACCACTGTCGTACCGATGCGGGATTCGACGAGCGGCGGTCGGAAGTGATGGGGATGAAGAGCAGGAACACGGTCATCCGTGCGGGGGCCGTCATAGCGGTCGCGGGCGCACTCGTCTGGAATACGGCACTTGCGAAGGCACAGGCGCCCGTCCCGCCACCGGCAGCGAATGCGCAGGCCACCCCGTCGGCCGCCGCTCCCCCGACGTCCACCGCCACCGTGGCCAAGACCTTCGACGCCTTTCACGCCAATCAGGGTGTGGCGGTGGACGCGAAGTACTTCTATGCGGTGGACAACCGGATCATCACGAAGTACGACCGCAACAGTGGTATGCCCGTGCTGCAGTTCGTGTCACCCGAGGGCGGTCCGATCATCCACATGGACAGCGGCGCAGTGGTCGGCCACCGGCTGTACGTGGCCACCTCCGACTACGACAACGCCCCGGAGGAGAGCTCGATCGAGATCTTCGACACCAGAACCATGAAACACGTCGGCACCCACAGCTTCGGCCGTTTCATCGGCTCACTGACGTGGCTGGACCGCCACGACGGACGCTGGTGGGCAGGCTTCGCCAACTACGACGAGGTCCCGGACGGGCAGACCCGGCCCTACGGCGGCACCGCCAACACCCAGATCGTCACGATGAACGACGACTTCCAGGTCCAGCAGGCGTGGGGGGTGCCGCGCGAGATCCTCAACCGCTTCACCCCGATGAGCAACTCCGGCGGCTCCTGGGGCCCCGACAACCGGCTCTGGATCATCGGCCACGACCTGGACGAGGTCTACGTCATGGAGATGCCTGACGCCGGCTCGGACCTGAAGTGGATCGCCACGGTCCATCTCCCCGGGGTCGAGGGCCAAGCCATCGCCTGGGACCGCACCAGCGGCGGGAAGCCGACGCTCTGGGCGATCAAGCGGTCGACGTCCCAGGTCCTCACCTTCACCGTCGACTACGCATCGATCAAGGAACCTGCCGCGACGGCCTACCAGATCAACGGCCCGGGCCATTTCGTGCAGTAGGTCAGCGCGCGTTGCCCGCGGGCAGCGCCTCGAGCATGATCCCCTCGAACTTCCGCCGGATCGTCTCGAGCCGCCACTTGTTGCTGAACACCGCCAGCATGGCGTGATCGGCCCGGCGCGTGAGCACCTCCACCTCGCTCTGCCCGGCGAGCAGCGCGGCGCCGGCGGCGTCGGTGCGGCGGGTGACCGAGTAGCCGAGGTGCTCCAGCGTGACCGGGGCGCGGAACTCCGACTCGAGCCGGGCGGTGACCACCTCGAACTGCAATGGGCCCACGGCGGCGAGCACCGGCGCCTGGTCGCCGCGCAGGTCGGAGGTGAGAACCTGGATCACGCCCTCGCTGTCGAGCTGCTCGATCCCCCGCCGGAACTGCTTGAACGAACCGGCGTCGGCGCCGCGCACCACGGCGAAGTGCTCCGGCGCGAAGCTCGGGATGGCGGGGAAATGCACCGGTGACTCGGAGTAGAGCGTGTCGCCCGGCCGCAGCGCACCCGCGTTGACCAGCCCGACGATGTCGCCCGGGAACGCTTCCTCCACGGTGGTGCGCTGCTGGCCGAACACCGCCTGCGCGTACTTCGTGGCGAACGGGCGCCCCGTGCCGGCGTGGGTGAGCACCATGCCGCGCTCGAACCGGCCGGAGCAGATCCGCACGAACGCCATCCGGTCGCGGTGGGCACGGTCCATACCGGCCTGCACCTTGAACACCAACCCGGACGTCGGCGCGTCGAGGGGGCGTGGCTTGCCGTCGGCGTCGTCGCGGGCTTCGGGTGCGGGCGCAAGCTCCACCAGCGCGTCGAGCAGCCGGGCGACGCCCACACCGTTCAGCGCCGCCCCGAAGAGCACCGGGGTGGCCTGCCCGGCGAGGAAGTCCTTCTCGTCGAACCCGGCGCCGATCTCCCCGAGCAGCGCGAGCTCGTCCTGGGCGGTGGCCCAGTACTGCGGCTCCTCGGCGGCGATCACCTCGGCCGGCACCAGCTCGACGGTGGCACGGGTGGCCCCACCCGCGGTGCGCGAGTAGCGGCGGAACTCTCCCGTCGCCACCTCGACCAGCCCGCGCAGCTCTCCGGCAACGCCCACCGGCCAGGTGACCGGCATCGGCCGCAGCCCGATCGTCTGCTCCACCTCGTCGAGCAGCTCGAGCGCCTCGCGGCCCGGCCGGTCCCACTTGTTGACGAACGTCAGCACCGGGATGCCACGGGTGCGGCAGACGTCGAACAGCTTGAGTGTCTGCGGCTCCAGGCCCTTCGCCGCGTCGAGCAACATCACCGCGGCGTCGACGGCGGCGAGCACCCGATAGGTGTCCTCGGAGAAGTCGCCGTGGCCGGGAGTGTCGAGCAGGTTGATCACGCAGTCGTGGTAAGCGAACTGCAGCACGGCGGACGTGATCGAGATGCCGCGCTTGCGCTCCATCTCCATCCAGTCGGAGGTGACGCCACGCCTGCCCGCCTTGCCGTGCACCGCCCCGGCTTCGTCGATCACCTCGGCGTAGAGCGCCAGCGCCTCCGTGAGCGTGGACTTACCCGCGTCCGGATGGCTGATCACGGCGAACGTGCGCCGCCGCCCCGCTTCGATCTCGACCCGGGCCTCGCCCGGTATCCGCCCCGACTCCCCCGCAGACTTCTCCACCACAGCTCCAGACATCAGACCGTCGATTCTACGTGGCGGCCCGCGACAGCCCGGCACCCCTGGCTCTGGGGAGCATCAGCTCAGGGCCGGGATGACCTCGCGCTCGAAGAGCTCGAGGCTCGAGCGGTCGTGAGCCGCGCCGGGGAACACGAATATCCCGTAGGCCAAGCCCCGCGCCTGCATCTCCTCGAGCCGCTCCACGACCTGTTCCGGCGTCCCCCGGAGGGTGAGCCCCCCGTCGTTGCGCAGGAACCGCCGGATCAGTGCCTCCGCACCGTCCGCACCGAGTATCGGCACGAGCCGCGCCTCGTGCGCCGCGATCCGCTCCTCGACCTCGGCCTCCGTGGCACCGACCATCACGTAGTAGATGCAGGAGCGCACGATCGCGTCGAAGTCGGTGCCGACGTCCCGGCAGTGCTCGGCGAGCACCGCCGACTTGCGCGTGAAACCCTCGGGCGAGCCGTCGAAGTTGCTGTAACGGGCGTACTTGGCGGCGATCCTCAGGGTGACCTTCTCGCCGCCGCCCGCGATCCACAGCGGGATGCCGCCGCCCTGCAGCGGCAGCGGGCGCACGATCGCGTCCTGCACCTGGTAGTGCTCACCGTGCAGCGTCGCCACGCCCGTGGTCCAGGCCTGCCGCATGATCTCGGCGCCCTCCTCGAGCATGCCCAGCCGGTCCCGGGCCGGCGGGAAGCCGTAGCCGTAGGCGGTCCACTCCCCATCGTCCCAGCCTGCGCCCACGCACATCTCGACCCGGCCACCGGAGACGATGTCGCAGGTCGCGGCCACCTTCGCGAGGTACGCGGGGTTGCGGAAGCCCATGCAGGTGCACACCTGGCCCAGCCGCACGCGTTCGGTCACCGCACCCAGCGCCGCGACGAGACTCCACGCCTCGTGCGTGCCCGTCTCCACGGGCGGGGGCGTGGGGAGCGCGTGCAGGTGGTCGTTGACCCAGATCGACTCCCACGGACCGGCGTCGGCGTGCTGCGCCAGACCCTTCATCACGTCCCAGTGCGCTGCCGGGTCGATGCCCGCCAGGTCGTGACTCCACCCTTGTGGCACGAACATCCCGAACCGCAGACCCACGATCAACGGACCTCTCTCGCGTCGCCGTCACTGACACTACGTCGCGAGCAGGGGTGGCCGACGTGCCTGTGATCACGGGTTCGTGAGGCCTGCGGCCGGTACGACTCCGTGCGGTCTAGCCGGCCGCGAGCGGCTCCCGGACCGAGCGCGATGCGGCGATGTGGTCGGCGACGCGGCAGGCCAGCGCGGCGATCGTCAGCGTCGGCCCGACGGCGCCTGCGGTCGGGAACACGGCGCTGCTCGTCACGAAGAGGTTGGCGCTGCCGTGCACACGGCAGTCGGCGTCCACGACCCCGTCCCGTGGCGACCGCGCCATGCGCAGCAGGCCCATCTGGTGAGTGCCGTCGGTGAACGGCATGTCGTCGATGCGGGATGCGTCGTCCATCGCGACCGTGCCGTACCCGAGCCGGGAGAACTCCTCGCCGATCAGTTCCATGCTGCGGCGGATCCGGCCGCGATCACCCACGGACACGCCGTAGTGCACCTGCAGGCGCCGCTGGCCGAGGTGGTCGCGCAGGCGGGACAGCGTGACGCGGTTGGCAGGGTCCGGGGACTGCTCGGCGTCGAACCGCAGGCGGCAGGTGGCCGCGTCCAGCGGCATGAACGAGGGCAGAACGCGCCCGCCGATGATCCGCGGCGTGGCCCAGGACGCGGCGAACCTGCCGACCCTGCGCCAGTCGCGTGCGACGTTGCCGGCGTGGCGTCCCAGGCCGGACGTGCCGGCGTACCGCGCGTGGGTGCCGGCGGACTTGAAGCCGAGCCGGGCCCGGTTCAGGGCGTAGTAGGTGAGCGAGAACGTGGAGAGCAGCCCGTCGCCGTGTGAGGGGTCCATCGGGTCCGGGAACCACAGCGCGGCCTTGAGGTTGGTCAACCCGTTCCGGGCCTGCGCGGCCGGGGTGAGCACGAGCATGCGGCGGGCGTACACGCCGTCATGGGTCGGGACGTAACCGAGCGCGAGGCCGCGGCCGAGGTCGCTCAGCACGACGGTGCCGACCTCACCGACGGGGTGGGTCATGTAGTTGCGGCCGACCTGGTCGTACTCGTTGCCGATGCCGGCAGGCGACTGGCGGTCGGACGCCAGCAGGATCCGGGCCGACTCCAGGCCACCCGCGGCGAGGACGAAGGTGCGCGCCGCAACGGTGATCTCGACTCCGGGGCGCGGCACGACGACGGCCTCGACGACCACGCCGCTCACGGGGTGGCGCTCCAGCCGCACGACGCCGGCCTCCACGAGCAGCCGGACGTTCGGCGCACCGGCAAGCGCGCGCATCCGCCCGGCGAAGCTGGTGGGCGGGCTCCACCGCCACGTCCTGTCGACGTCGAGCGTGTCCGATGGCGGGGTCTCGACCGGCGGGAAGCCCGAGCGGGCCGCCGAGTACTCGTAGTCGCCTGCCTGCAGGTGATGCTGCGCACGCCGGTAGTAGGGCGCCAGGTCCTCGGCCGAGATCGGCCATCCCGCGCTGTCCAGCCACTCCCGCGGCCCGAGGTCGTGCTCGTCGAGAGGCGCGCAGCGACCTCCCCACACGACGCTGGTGCCGCCGAGGCGCTTCTGCCGCACGGCCTCGAGCGGGTCATGGCTGTCGGCTGTCTCACCCTGGTAGGTATCGGCCTGCCGCTGACCGAACCGCCGGCCACCGCCCTCGAGAACCACCACGTCGACACCGCGGTGGGCGAGCTCGCGCGCCACCACCGCACCCGCTGGGCCGGTGCCGATGACGCAGACATCGGCCGCGACACGGCCTCCCGGCGCGATCCCGCGAGCATCGATCAGCACGGTCGACGAGGGTAGAGGAGCCCGGTTCATGCCCCGGTTCCGGTTCCGTGGACACTCGGGTCCCGGAGGTAGTAGATGCGCTTTCGGGAGATGGCCGCGGCGGTACGGGTGCTGGCTCGAAACGACCTGGCCCGCTACAGCGGGGGCGGGGCGTCCGAGACGGCCCGGTTCGAGAGCGAGCTCGGCCGGATGCTCGGCGTCGAACACGCGCTCGCGGTGAACAGCGGCACGAGCGCGTTGATCGGTGCACTCGTCGGGGCCGGGATCGGGCCGGGTGACGAGGTGCTCGTGCCCGCTTACACCTGGGTCGCCACGGCCGCGGCACCGCTGGCCGTCGGCGCCGTTCCGGTGCTCGTCGAGATCGACGACAGCCTGACCATGGACCCGGCGGACCTGGCGCGCAAGATCACACAACACACCCGCGCGGTGATCCCGGTGCACATGCTCAACCTGGTCTGCGACATGGACGCGATCATGAAGGTGGCCGCGGACCACGACCTCGTCGTGATCGAGGACACCTGCCAGGCCATCGGCGTGCGTCACCACGGCCGCCGGGTCGGCTCGATCGGCCACGTGGGGGCGTTCAGCTTCAACCAGCACAAGAACATCACCTCCGGTGAAGGTGGTGCGGTCGTCACGAACGACCGGCGGATCTACGCGCGGGCCGCGATGCACCACGACGTGGGCAGCTACGAGCGGCCCGGCTGGATCGA
>DASYES010000124.1:0-1999 GCA_036498885.1 Pseudonocardia sp. | reverse complement strand
CCGCCCCAGCGCGGCCGCGCATGAGCCCACTCGTACGTCAGCCGCGCTGAGCTCACCCGTCACTGACGATGGCGTAGGACGTTCCCACAGGTCAGGGGTGCTCCACGCCGCTCAGGCCGGAACTGCTCGCGCGCCCGCGAGGTTGCGCTTCCCCCGCCGCAGGACGAGCCAACCCCCGGGGAGCAGGTCCTGTTCGCCGGGCGTCCACTGCTCGTCGGGCACCTTGGCGTTGTTGACGTAGGCGCCGCCCTCGCCGACGGTGCGCCGGGCGGCACTGCGGCTCTCCACCAGACCGGTGGCGACCAGCAGATCCACGACCGTCGGCCGTTCGTCGAGCCGGACGGTGGTGGTGGGGACCTCGGCGAGCGCTGCGTCCAAGGTGGACGAGTCGAGATCCCGCAGGTCACCACGGCCGAACAGGGCGCTGCTCGCCGCGATGACCTGTTCGGTGTTGCGCCGGCCGTGCACGAGGGTGGTCAGCTCCTCGGCCAGCCGACGCTGTCCGGCGCGTAGTTGGGGCCGTTCGGCGACGGTTTTCTCCAGCTCCTCGATCTCCTCCCGTGGGAGGAACGTGAAGAGCCGCAGGTACCGGCCGACGTCGGCGTCCGACACGTTGAGGAAGTACTGGAACCAGGCGTACGGCGAGGTGAGCTCGGGGTCGAGCCAGATGCTCCCGCCGCCGGTGGACTTGCCGAACTTGCGTCCCTCGCTGTCGGTGACGAGTGGCGTGGTGAGCGCGTGGACCGTCTCGCCCTCCACCCGCCGCACGAGCTCGACGCCGCCGACGATGTTGCCCCACTGGTCCGACCCGCCGACCTGCAGCCGGCAGCCGTGGCGCCGGAAGAGGTGCAGGTAGTCCTGGCTCTGCAGCAGCAGGTAGCTGAACTCGGTGTAGGACATGCCGTCGGTGGCGAGGCGGCGTTTGACCGTCTCCCGGCCGAGCATCACGTTGATCGAGAAGTGCTTGCCGATGTCCCGGAGGAACTCGAGCACCGACTGCGGCCCGGTCCATTCGAGGTTGTTGACGATCAGCGCGCCGGTGGGCGAGTCGTCGAACTCGACGAACCGCTCGAGTTGCCCGCGGATGCGTTCGGCCCAGCCACCGACGGTTTCGGCGCTGTGGAGGGACCGTTCGCCGATGTCGCGGGGGTCCCCGATCATGCCGGTCGCACCGCCCGCAAGGGCGATCGGCCGGGCTCCGGCCTGCTGGAAGCGCCGCAACGTCAGCAGCGGTACGAGGTGACCTGCGTGGAGGCTCGCGGCTGTCGCGTCGAACCCGCAGTAGAGCGTGAGCACTCCTTCGGCGAGGTCACGCCGCAAGGCGGCCAGATCGGTGCTCTGCGCGATCAGGCCGCGCCACTCCAGCTCGTCGAGGATGTCCATGCCCACGACACCGATCCTCCCCCACGGCGGCCAGGGGTTTTCAGGTGCCCAGGTGCGCGGCGAACTCGGTGGGCAGGTGGTCGAGCAGCGCGGGCAGGCTCAGCACGCTGCTGAACGACAACGCGACGCCCTGCTCCTCGGTGAGACCGACCACCCGGCCCTCGCGGCCGACCCGCAGCGCGGGGTAGCCGGGCTGCTGATCCAGGCCGGAGTTCACGGTTCCGGGGATGGTGATCCATCCCACGAGGTCGTTCTGGTCGAGCAGGCTGAGCTGCTCGGTGCTGATCTCGGCGTAGAACCTCTCGCCCGCGAGCTCGTCGAACTGCGCGGGCACGGTGAAGCCGAGTGAGCTCAGGAAACGCCCGCGGTTGTCCTTCGAGTTCCAGACGAAGTAGCCGCCCGTACCGGTGGAGCTCGCTGCAGCGAGCGCCGCCTGCTTGCCGGCGAACTGCGGGTACTGCGCGCGCACCGCCACGAACCGCGCGTCGAGATCCGTCACCAGCTGGTCGGCCTCGCCGGTGCGTCCGAGCGCTCTGCCGATCAGCCGCGTCGCGTCCTGCCAAGGGGCCTGGTAGGCCGCGAACCCGACGGGCTGGGTGATCGTCGGGGCGATCCG
>DASYES010000123.1:0-6448 GCA_036498885.1 Pseudonocardia sp. | reverse complement strand
AACAGTCAGGGCGATCGTCGAGACCAACGTGTTCGGTCTGCTCGCTGCCACCCGAGCCGTCTGCCGATCATGCAGCGGCAGTGCTCCAACGGATCTTCAGTTTCAGCTTTGTGGGCGGTATCGCCGTCGGCGAGGGCCGGGGCGTCCACGGAGGCACCAAGTACGCCGTCGAGGGCTTGTCCGAGGCGATGCGCCGCGAGCCGGCCCCACTCGGCCACGATCGTCGAGCCCGGGGTGTCCGCACCGACTTCCTCGACGGCAGCGGTCTCCACGCCGCGCAGGCCGTACCGGACGACCACGTCCCGACAGCAGATGGGTGACCCGGCCAAGGCCGCGAAGGTGATCGTCGACGTCTCCGAGGCGGCCGAGCAGCCGATGCGCCTGCAGCTCGGGGCCGACTGCGTCGCGCGCGTCGAGGAGCGGCTCGCCGACATCCACGCCGAGCTCGACGCCTGGCGCGACGTCACGGTCTCCGCCGACTTCGACGAAGCACGCACCTGACGGCGCGGGGCGTCCGGGTCCTCGCCACCCCTGCCCTCGCCACGTTTGTTCCGTCCCTTCACGAACAAGACCCGGCCGAACCGATGAATCGCGCGGAAACATCGTGATCGACCGATTCAAAGAATCTTCGGCTGTGACGAAATCGCGCTCACTCCCTGCTCATCTACTGGCTACTCTCGAATGAACTGACACCGGGTATCGCGAGAGGGGTCGCTTTGAGTGTCCTTGACGGCATTTTGGACGGCGTTCGGGAGGATCTTGCCGCGCGACAGCAGGAGGTGTCGCTCGACGAGCTGAAGGCTCGCGTAGTGGACAGCGCACCGAACACGCTGGACCCGATGCCCGCTTTCCGTTCCTCGAAGGTCTCCATCATCGCCGAGGTGAAGCGAAGCAGCCCGAGCAAGGGTGCGCTTGCCGACATTCCGGACCCGGCGTCGCTGGCGGGCGAGTACGCCGCGGGTGGTGCGGCAGCGATCAGCGTGCTGACCGAACGCCGCCGGTTCGGTGGCTCGCTCGAGGACCTGGCGGCGGTACGCGCTGCCGTGGACGTCCCGGTGCTGCGCAAAGACTTCATCGTCACCCCGTACCAGCTCTGGGAGGCCCGGGCCTGGGGCGCCGACCTGGCGCTGCTCATGGTCGTCTCGCTGCCGGGTGGCCTCCTGGAGGAGCTGCTGGGCCTGGCGCGCGAACTTCGCCTGACGCCGCTGGTCGAGGTGCACACCGAGGAGGAGCTCGAGCGGGCGGCGCAGGTCGGGGCCGACCTCATCGGGATCAACGCCCGCGACCTCACCACGCTGTCCGTGGACCGCGGGGTGTTCGCCAAGCTGGTGCCCCAGGTGCCGGAGGGGGCCGTCCGCGTGGCCGAGTCGGGCGTCGCGGAGGCGGCCGACGTCGCCGAGTACCGCCGCTGGGGCGCCGATGTCGTGCTGGTCGGAGAGGCGCTGGTGCGCTCCGGTGACCCGCGTTCCGCTGTCGGCGAATTCATCAGTGCCGCCGGCTGACTCCCCGTCATCGAGCCCGGCGTCATCGAGCGCGGCCGGGGACGTGATCCTCGGCATCGACATCGGCACCACGTCGGTCAAGGTCGCCGCGTTCGGCTCCGACGGCACGCTGCTGCGGCAGCACCGCACCGGCTGCGTCATCGCACGGCCCCGGCCGGGGTGGGCCGAGCAGGATCCTCTCGACTGGTGGCGCGGCTGCGTCGACGGCATCGGCGCGGTGCTGTCCGCACTCCCGGCCGGGTCGACCGTGCGGTCGATCGGGATGGTCGGCCAGGTCAACACCCACGTCTTCGTCGACGAGCACCTGCAGCCGCTCTCCCCCGCCATCGTCTGGCAGGACCAGCGTTGCAGCGCGATCGCCGAGGAGATCGACGCGCGGTTCGCGCCGCCGGTGAAGGTCCGGCTCTGGGGCGCGCCGATCACGCTCGACGCATCGTTCACAGCCTCGCGGGCGCTCTGGTACGTCCGCAACGCGCCGCGGGAGTGGGCCCGCACGCGGTGGATTCTGAGCCCGAAGGACTTCGTCGCGGCGAAGCTCACCGGCGAGATCCGAACCGACGGCCGGGCGGCCGTCCGCCTGGCCGACCGCACCGGCACGCGCTATCTGCCGCAGGCGGTCGACCTCGTCGACGGGCTGGCCGAGCGGCTGCCGCCGATCGCCGAATCCACCGCCCCGATCGGGAAGGTGACGGATCCTCGGCTGGGGGTCGGGTCCGCGGTCGTCGTGGTCGGGACGACCGACACCTTCGGCGACATCGTCGGCACCGCGACCACGCGGGCCGGCCGAGCCATGATCACGATCGGTACCTCGCTGGTGGTCGCGGGGGCCTCGGCACGGGCCGTCCCCACACGCGGCATCGCCACGTTCCCGCCTCGCGCGGGGCTGTACGTGCACGCGGGCCCCACCCAGGCGGCCGGCGACTCGGTGCGCTGGTGGAGCCAGGCGTGCGGCCTGGACATCGCCACGGTGCTGGCCAAGGCGGCGAGCGCGTCCGCCGGGTCCGCGGGGGTGGTCTTCACACCGCATCTGATGGGTGAGCGGGCACCGCTGTGGGACGCCGGCGTCCGCGGGAGCTTCCTCGGGCTCAGCTCGGCCACCACGAGGGACGAGATGTCACGCGCGGTCCTCGAAGGCGTCGCGATGTCGGCCCGCCAGGTGTTCAGTGGCGTGGAGGAGGCGTGTGCCGTGCCGCTGTCCCGGGTCGTGCTCTCGGGCGGCGGGGCACGCAGCGACCTGTGGGCCCAGATCCACGCGGACGTGCTCGGCCGTCCCGTCCAGCGGCTGCGCGTGCACGACAGCGCGGTGCTGGGCGCGGCCCTCCTCGGCGCCGTGGGCGCTGGTATCCACCCGGACGTCGAGACGGCGGCGGACAGGGCGGTGAAGGCCGATCGGGTCTTCACGCCGGTAACCGCGAACGCCCGGCGCCTCGACCCGCTGTACGGGGTCTACACGGCCTCGCACCGCGCGCTCGCCGAGATCCACTCCGCGCTCGACGTCTGGCGCACGGCGGCCGGCTGACGGAGTCACAACCGCACGTTGAGGCACACTGGAACACATGGCGCAAGGGGTGGCAGCGGAGCAGGAGAGCGTCCATCCCGACGAGGTCGATGCAGTGATGGCGGCCACTCGCGTCCTGGTCGCGCTCAGCGCGCGATCGGTCGCAGGACTCGACGGGCAGATCACACTCCCCCAGTTCCGGGTGCTCGTGATGGTGGCCAGCACCGGGCCGGTGAATCTCGGCGCCGTGGCTCGAGCGCTCGGCGTGCACCCCTCGAACGCGACGCGCGCCTGCGACCGACTGGTCGGCGCGGGGCTGCTCGATCGACGCGACGACCCCGGAGACCGGCGCAACCTCACGCTCGATCTCACCGAAGCCGGCCGTGCACTCGTGCGGCGGGTCATGGACGACCGCCGGGCCGCGATCGCCGAGGTCCTCGCTCGTATGCCGGATGAGCAGCGCCGGACACTCGCCTCCGTGCTGGAGTCGTTCGCCGCGGCAGGCGGCGAGGTGCCGGCGACGGACGTCTGGGCGCTCGGGTGGACGACCTCGACGGCTTAGGAGGGTTCGGCGAGCTCCTAGCGCGCCGTCTTTCGACCGGCGCCACCCGCAACCACCTCACGGGAGCGGCGGCTCCGCAGCCCCAGTGAGCGTTCCCGGTGGTGTTCCTCGGCGAAGTCGCGCAGCCGGCCGTCCAGGAGCTGCTCGACGGTGACCAGGCCCAGGAGGCGGCCGGGGTCGTCCCGAGCGACCACGGGTGCCGCGCTGACGGCCGTCTGCGCGAACAGCGAGGCGACCTCGCGCAACGTGTCGTCGGCGTACACGACCACCGGCGTGTCGATCATCACGTCGCCGGTGGTGCTCGCTCCGGGGACCGGGGTGACCAGTGCCTGCCGGGGTGCCACCCCCACGAGCCGTTCCGCGTCGTCGAGCACCGGGAACAACCGCTGCAGCGGAGCGCGCGCTCCCACCGGCTGGTCGTAGGACGCGCGGCGGGGTACCACGGCGACGAGCGCGGGAGTGGCGAGCGGCAGCGGGTCCTCGCAGCGCAACGTGGCCGGGGACGCGTGCATCACCTCGTCGATGAACAACACCGCCAGCGGATCCACGTCGTACTCACGGGACAGGTGGAAGCCACGGCGGGCGATCCGCTCCGTCAGCACCGAACGGCGCAGGATCAGCGCCGACACCGCATAGGCGGACACCGAGGCGATCAGCAGTGGCAGCAGCGCGGGCCAGTCCCGGGTGAGTTCGAGCGCGAACACCACTCCGGTCAGCGGGCACCGCATCACCCCGCCGACGACCGCGGCCAGCCCGACCACCGACCAGAACCCGGGCCCGACGGCCGGGAAGAGGTGACCTTCCAGTGCGCCGATCGCCCCGCCGATCATGAAGATCGGCGCCAGCACCCCGCCGGACGTGCCCGAGCCCAGCGACAGCCCCCAGATCAGGGCCTTCACGATGAGGATCCCGACGATGAGCGACAGCGTCGCCCGGCCCGTCAGCAGCTCGTCGATCACGTCGTAGCCGACGCCGAGCGCCCGGGGCTCGATCAACCCGCCGATCCCGATCACGAGGCCACCGATCGCAGGCCACCACATCCAGTGGATCGGCAGCCGCATGAACGCGTCCTCGGACAGGTACACCAGCGCGGTGAGCGCCACGGCCAGCAGTCCGCCGATCACCCCGGCACCGACGCAGATCAGGTCGGCCAGCGGCGTCGGCGCCGTCGTCAGGGCGTCGACCGGAAAGATCGGACCGCCTCCGAGCAACGCCGCCCGCACGACCGTCGCCACGGCCACTGCCGCCACGACAGGCACGAAGCTGCGGGGCCGCCATTCGAACAACAGCAGCTCCACCGCCAGGAGGACCGAGGCCATCGGGGCGTTGAACGTTGCCGCCATCCCGGCGGCCGCGCCTCCGACCATCAACGCCTTGCGCTCGTCGGCGGTGAGGTGCAGGTGCTGGGCGAGAATCGAACCGAGCGCTCCTCCGGTCATGATGATCGGCCCCTCGGCGCCGAACGGGCCGCCGGTGCCGATGCTCACCGCGGCCGACACGGGTTTGAGCACGGCAACCCGCGGCTCCACCCGGCTGCGCCGCATGACGATGGCCTCGATCGCCTCCGGCATGCCGTGCCCACGGATCTTCTCGGAGCCGTAGCGCGCCATGAGACCGACCACGAGACCACCGACGACGGGCGCGGCGAGGATCAGGATCGCCGGGTGCGCCGCGGCCCCAGGAGCCACCAGGGTGGTCTCCACCCGTTGGTAGAAGACCACGTTCGTGATCAGCCCGATCAGCATCTGGAGCACCCACGCCGCCACCGCGCCGATCGCGCCGATCGGAAGGGCCAGCGCTGCGGTCACCAGCACCCGGCGGTTCAGCGTGAAGTCACCGAGATGGGTCGCTCTCCCCCGGACGACCGTCGGTAGGTCACGCAAAGGTCCGGTCTCGTGCTCCATACCGGCCATAGTCTGCGACTTCGTCGCGGCACCGCAACGATTGCGTTATACCAATCACTTCGCCCGGGCTGTCAAACGATGATGGAACCGGCATTTCGGCTGTCTCGTGATCATCGGTTCGAAATGGGCGTTCACGACTGCTGGCGGCGTTACGGATTTCAGTGCAGCAACAGCTTCAAACACACGGTGGCGAGGCCGAGCAGGCCGCTGGCCGTGGCCCACCCGAGCGCACCGAATCCGCTCGCTCCTGCCCGCCGGGCCGCGAGATGTCCGAGCGCGACGAGCAGCACGGTCGACGTCGCGAGTGACGCGAGCACCGCAGCCTCGAGCCGGTCGGTGAACAGTTCGACCACGATCAGTACCACCAGGGGCAGGTAGGCCGCCTCGACCATCGGCCAGCCCGCACGCAGCTCACGCCCGATGGCTGCGCGGGTGGCCCGCCACCCCTCCTGCCGCCCGCGCACACCGGCGGCGAGCAGGTGGGCGTACCGCTCGGCCACCCAGTAGACGAACAGGGTGACCAGGACCGTCACCAGGATGTCGCCGAGCGTGCCGTGCAGGCTCGCCGCCATCATCACGGCTGCACCGACGACGGTGCCGTGGATGGCGTAGGCAAGTTCGTGCTCGTCGGACCACCGGTTCCGGTGCAGCTCGGCGGCCCGCACGATCCATGCCGCGATGGGCGCGTGTGCCCGCAGGTCGTCACGACCTCCCGATGCCTCGCCCATCACCCCTCCCTCGCCCGCGGCCCACCGTGTCGCGCCGGGGCACGCCCACGCATCGCCCGCGGCGGATGAGGCCCGGCGCCCACGCGTGTCGTCCACGGACGGGCGAATCGCGTCTCGACACCGTCCGCCCGGCGCTTCACGGGCCAGAGCGACCTCGCCCGGCCGGTACCATCCGGCCGGTGGATCAGCTGAGCGGGCGGCGGCATCACACGGACCCAGTGCTGCACGCCGTCCCGGTCGGGGTCGTGGCGTTG
>DASYES010000122.1:0-6181 GCA_036498885.1 Pseudonocardia sp. | reverse complement strand
CTGCTCACGGAGTCGATGTTGACGGCACGCTCATGGGGTGTGGAAGCTCACGTGCTGGCGTCGTTGACCAACCTCCTCCCCGCCGACGACTGGGAGCGGCTCGCGGCGTACATGATCTCGCGGTCCCTCGAGCACGGCACCCGCCGGGCGGAGGAGATGCGTGAGGCAGCAGCAACCGTGGCCGCGGCCGGGGTCTCCCCGGTGATGTCCGAGGCCACCGCGCGTCGCCAGGACTGGGCGGCGGCGCATCACGACGCCGCCGCCGAGAGCTCTCTTGCGGCGTTGCTCGACGCGATTCGGGTCCGGTTGCCCGGACATGACCAGAAGGGCATCGACTGATGATCATCGACTGTCACGGCCACTACACCACCGTGCCCGCTCCCCACACGGAGTGGCGCGAGGAGCAACGCGCCGCCTTCGACGCCGGCACAGCGGCCCCCGCCTACCCGGAGATCTCCGACGACCAGATCCGCGAGTCCGTCGAGGGCAGCCAGCTGCGGCTGATGGCCGAGCGCGGCGTCGACCTGACCGTGTTCTCCCCGCGCGCGTCGGCCATGGGCCACCACATCGGGGACGGGGAGGTGAGCACGACCTGGTCCCGGGCCTGCAACGACCTGATCCACCGGGTCGTCTCGCTGTACCCGGACCATTTCATCGGCGTCTGCCAGCTGCCGCAGTCGCCCGGCGTGCCGATCGAGCGGTCGATCGACGAGCTCCGGCGCTGCGTGCTGGAGCTGGGCTTCGTCGGCTGCAACCTCAACCCCGACCCCAGCGGCGGCCATTGGACGTCGCCGCCCCTGACCGACAAGAGCTGGTACCCGTTCTACGAGGCGATGATCGAGCTCGACGTGCCGGCGATGGTTCACGTCTCGGCGTCGACCAACCGGAACTTCCATGCGACCGGCGCGCACTACATCAACGCCGACACCACCGCGTTCATGCAGCTGCTTCAGGGCGACCTGTTCACCGACCTCCCGCAGCTGCGCCTCGTGATCCCGCACGGCGGGGGAGCGGTGCCGTACCACTGGGGTCGGTACCGCGGCCTCGCCGACATGCTCGACCGGCCCGAGCCGGACGACCACGTCATGAACAACGTCTTCTTCGACACCTGCGTGTACCACCAGCGCGGCATCGACCTGCTCTTCGACGTGATCGATACCGACAACCTGCTGTTCGGCTCGGAGATGGTGGGGGCCGTTCGCGGGATCGATCCCCGAACGGGCCACCACTTCGACGACACCCGCCGTTACGTCGACTCCCTCTCCCTGTCCGACGAGGACCGGGAGAAGGTCTACGAGAACAACGTGCGCCGGGTCTACCCGCGCCTCGACCAGGCGCTGAAAGCGAGGGGACTGTGACGGCTCCCGCGTTCCGGATGGACCCGGACTGGCTGCCGTTCGATCCGCATCCGACCAAGCCCGGATTCCGGCTCCCGCCGGGCACGGTGGACGCGCACTGCCACGTCTTCGGCCCGGGCGACGAGTTCCCGTACGCGCCGGAGCGGAAGTACACGCCCTGTGACGCCGGGAAGGACCAGCTGTTCGCGCTGCGCGACTTCCTCGGCATCGACAGGAACGTGATCGTGCAGGCCACCTGCCACGGTGCCGACAACAGCGCGCTCGTCGACGCCCTGGACGCAGCGCGTGGCCGCGCCCGTGGAGTGGCCACCGTGCGCAGCGACGTCACCGACGACGAGCTCGCCCGCCTGCACGAGGCGGGCGTCCGGGGCGTCCGGTTCAACTTCGTCAAGCGGCTGGTCGACCCGAAGCCCGACAGTTACTACCACGACATCGTGGCCCGGATCGCGCCACTGGGGTGGCACATCGTCGTGTACTTCGAGGCCCAGGACCTGGCCGAGCGCTGGGAGTTCTTCACCTCGTTGCCCACCACCGTGGTCGTCGACCACATGGGGCGCCCGGACGTCACACAGCCGGTGGACGGGCCCGACTTCGAGCGGTTCATGACGCTGCTGCAGGACCACCCCCAGTTCTGGTCGAAGGTGACCTGCCCGGACCGCCTCACCGTCTCCGGCCCGCCGTACGACGACGTCGTGCCCTTCGCCCGAGCCCTGGTCGAGGCGTTCCCGGACCGGGTCCTGTGGGGCACCGACTGGCCGCATCCGAACCTGCGGAGCCACATGCCCGACGACGGGGAGCTGGTCGACTTCGTTCCGAGGATCGCCTCGACCGAGCAGGCGCGCCAACTGCTGCTGGTCGAGAACCCGAGCCGGCTCTACTGGGGCGAGACGGCCGGTTCCTGACGGCGGTCGGCGGCTACGGCAGGGGGCCGGTGAGGTAGCGCTGCAGGTTGGGGGCCACCGCCGCGATCACGGTGGCGTGGTCGGCCGAGGCGAGCGGCTCCACCTTCAGCACGTACCGGACGACCGCGAGGCCCAGGATCTGGGAGCCGCACAGGCCCGCGCGCAGTGCGGGCCGGTCCGGCGCCGCCACCGACACGACCCGTGCGACGAGCACGCGCTCCACGAACTCGCGCAGGAGCCGGGCCGCGGCGTCGTGCGTGGCCACGCTCTGCAGCAGAGCAGACAGGGGCGCTCCGCCCGTGCCGTCCCACAGTTCCAGGAACCGCGCGATGATTCGCTCGGCGAGGTGTTCGGGATCACCGGGCACGACCTCGGCGAGGATCGTGGTGGGGTCCATCGGCAGGTCCAGGGCCGAGATGAACAGCGAATCCTTTCCCCCGAACCAGTGGTTGACCATGGCGGCGTCCACACCGGCACGTTCGGCGATCACCCGTACCGTGGCGCCGTCGTAACCGCGCTCGGCGAACTCGACGCGAGCGGCGGCGAGCAGCTCGGCACGGGTGTCTGCGCCGCCCGGCCTGCGCCCGCGCCGGCGCGGCGCGGCGTCTCCCTGCGCCTGCGCCCGACCGGTGCCCACGCCCTGCGGCGGGGACGGCTCGTCGTCAGGTGCGCCCACGGGTCCCATCCTTCCCCGAAGGGCGTGGTGGGGGTGACGCGGCTCTCGTGGTGCCCCGTCCGGGTGAGGTTGCCACAATGGGCTGCATGACCGTCACCGCGCCTGCGCCCGCACTGGGTGCGGTCAGCCCCAGCCGAGAAGAGTTCCGCGAGCTGGCCGTCGGTCACCGGGTCATCCCGGTCACCAGGCGGCTGCTCGCCGACGACGAGACCCCGGTCGGGGTCTACCGCAAGCTGGCAGGCGACCGTCCCGGCACGTTCCTCTTCGAGTCCGCGGAGAACGGTCGCTCCTGGTCGCGCTGGTCGTTCGTCGGAGCGAGGAGCGCAGCCGCGCTGACGGCCGTCGACGGCGAACTCGTCTGGACCGGTGAGGTGCCCGTCGGGCTCCCGACCTCGGGAGACCCCCTCGCCGCCCTGCGCACCGTGGTCGAGGAGCTGCGCAGCGAGCCGCTCCCCGGGCTGCCGCCCCTGACCGGCGGGATGGTCGGCTATCTCGGCTACGACGTGGTGCGGCGCCTCGAGCGGCTCCCCGAGCTCACGACCGACGACCTGCAGATTCCTGAGCTGGTGATGCTGCTGGCCACCGATCTGGCCGCAGTCGACCACCACGAGGGCACCATCACACTGATCGCCAACGCGATCAACTGGGACGCGAGCGACGAGCGGGTCGACGAGGCCTACGACGACGCCGTGGCGCGGCTCGACCGCATGACCACCGAGCTCGCCGCGCCCGCCGCGTCGACGGTGGCCGTCTACCGGCCTGCCCAGCCCTCCTACACGCGGCGCCGCTCCCCGGCGGAGCACCACGCCGCCATCGAGACCGTGAAGGAGCAGATCCTCGACGGCGAGGCGTTCCAGGTGGTGATCTCGCAGCGGTTCGAGGCGGAGTGCCACGCCGACTCGCTCGATGTCTACCGCGTGCTGCGGGCCACCAACCCGAGCCCGTACATGTACCTGCTTCGCCTGGAGTCCGCGGCCACCCCCGAACAGCCGTCGCGGCGCTTCGACATCGTCGGGTCCAGCCCGGAAGCCCTGGTCACGGTGCGCGACGGGAAGGCGACAACCCACCCGATCGCCGGCACCCGGTGGCGTGGCGACACCGAGGAGGAGGACCTGCTCCTGGAGAAGGAGCTGCGCAGCGACGAGAAGGAGCGGGCCGAGCACGTGATGCTCGTCGACCTGGGCCGCAACGACCTCGGCAAGGTGTGCTCGCCGGGCACGGTCAAGGTGCACAGCTTCTTCTCGGTCGAGCGCTACAGCCACGTGATGCACCTGGTCTCGACGATCACCGGCACGCTGCGCAGCGACTGCATCGCCTTCGACGCCGTGCTCGCGTGCTTCCCCGCCGGCACGCTGTCGGGCGCACCGAAGCCGCGGGCGTTGCAGATCATCGAGGAGCTGGAGCCCACCCGGCGCGGTCTCTACGGGGGCATCGTCGGCTACTTCGACTTCGCGGGCGACGCCGACACCGCCATCGCGATCCGCACCGCACTCGTGCGCGACGGGATCGCCTACGTGCAGGCCGGGGGCGGGATCGTCGCCGACTCCGAGCCGGTGGCCGAAGACACCGAGAGCATCAACAAGGCGCGGGCCGTGCTGTCCGCGGTGGCGACCGCGGCGACGCTGGGGCAACCGCCCAGCCTCGCCGCCGCTCCGGACAGGACGCGGTGACCCGGACCCCCACCCGCAACCCGCGCACGCTGCTGGTGGCGTGCGCCGGCCTGGCCGGCTCGGCCGTCCTGTTGTGGGGTGCGTCGGCCACCGTCTGGTTCCGCATCGCGGGCCCGCCCGGCCGGTCGGCCACGGAGTCCACCGGCGCGCAGGTGGCTCCGTCGCTCACCGGGGTGGCGCTGCTGGCGCTGGCTGCAATCGCGGCCGTCGTGGCCACGGGCGGGCCGCTGCGCCGGGCCGTCGGCGCGCTGCTCGCGCTGGTCGGGATCGTGGTCGGCGTGGTCGTGGTGCAGTCGGTGGTCGCGCCGCCCGCCGGCCAGATCGCCCGCACGGCGGCGCCGCTTCTCGCCGTGGCAGGCGCTGTCGTTCTGCTGCTGGTGGGGGTGTTCGTTCTGCTCCGGGAGCCGAGGTTCCCGAGGTTCGGCGCGCGGTACGCCGCGCCCGGCGCCCGACCGGTCGAGACGGATCCGGATCGCGCGGCGTGGCAGGCGCTGGACGCCGGAGTGGACCCCACTGCCGACGTGCCCGGGAGCAGGGGGGACGATCCTGGCGACGGGGGTCGCACAAGGCCTGGCTAGCATGATTCGCGCCCGGCCTATCCGGAAAGGGGGACCAACGCCATGGAGCACGGCAGAGCGAGCGTCCTCGATTCCATCGTTGACGGCGTCAGGGCCGATCTTGCGGCACGGGAGGCGAAGGTCGACTTCGCTGAGATCAAGCGGCGTGCGGCCGCGGCTCCGCCGCCCCGTGACGTCATGGCGGCGTTTCGGGCGCCGGGCATCGGGGTGATCGCCGAGGTCAAGCGCCGCAGCCCGTCTCGGGGGGAGATGGCCGCAATCGCCGATCCGGCCGAGCTCGCCGCGTCCTACGCCGGGGGCGGGGCGCGCGTGATCAGCGTTCTCACCGAGCAGCGCCGGTTCGGCGGCTCGCTCGCCGACCTGGCCGCCGTGCGTGCCGCGGTTGACGTCCCGGTGTTGCGCAAGGACTTCGTGGTGAGTCCGTACCAGGTGCACGAGGCGCGGGCCTACGGCGCCGACCTGATGCTGCTGATCGTCGCGGCCCTGGAACAGAACGCGCTCGACTCGCTTCTGGACCGCGTCGAGTCGCTCGGTATGACGGCACTCGTCGAGGTGCACACCGAGGAGGAGGCCGACCGAGCTCTGGAGGCGGGCGCGAAGGTCATCGGGGTGAACGCGCGCAACCTCCACACGCTGGAGGTCGACCGGTCGATCTTCGGACAGATCGCGCCCGGCCTGCCCAGCGACGTGCTGCGGGTGGCCGAGTCAGGCGTCCGCGGGCCGGGCGACCTGCTCACCTACGCCGGGTGGGGCGCCGACGCGGTACTCGTCGGTGAGGGCCTGGTCACCAGCGGTGATCCCCGTGGGGCGGTGCGCAGCCTGGTGGCAGCGGGTTTCCACCCGTCCTGCTCCAGGATGGTCCGATAACTAGAATGCCGCGCTAGTACGGATGCGGTAGCAAGGATGTCGTGTTGACGACCAGCGGTTCGGGCACCACCAGCAAGGCCAGCGACGGTATCGCGACCCCGTCGGGTCACGAGCCGGACGAGCGCGGCCA
>DASYES010000121.1:0-3039 GCA_036498885.1 Pseudonocardia sp. | reverse complement strand
ACTGTTGAGTTCTCAAAAGACACCCGCACACCATCCACCACCGTAAAGCAGTGAGCCGGGGCTTTGTTCCTCCACTGTACACCCACCAGAACAAGCTATTTCCGGGGGGTCCCCGTAGAGGGGGCGGTCAGTGAGCCCTGTTGACCGGGGCCGCTAGGGCCTTCGTTCTGTCCGGTGTCTCGCTGACGAAGAGAAAGTTACGCGAGGACTTCGGGCAACGTCAAATCGGCCCCCCATTTGGGCCTTGACCTGCGCAAACGAGTGGAAGGATGTCACTCACCGTGCCGATCTTGGTCCTCACGTCCGACGAGCGGTTGGTCGTTTTTCCCGATTGCCGGCACCCCTTCGGGACCCTCGCCATGCCCTTGACCTGCGGAAATGAGGGTCTCCGACGGCGGGCGGCCAAAGCCGCTCCGCGTCGCGCGACTTCTAAACGCATCTTCCGTGTGACTCGGGTCATAATCGTTTCGATCGCTTTGCGCGACGAGTGGCGGTCCGTCCGTCGCCAGGCGGCGCAGCATGGCGTTGTATGCCGTCAGTTCTGCATCTCCGTCGGCATCTGCCCGACGATCATCGCGTCTGGCCGACCGTTCGTCCTGACGCGACCACTGAATCAGCAGCGCGATCACCACGAGGAGCAGCGGCACTTCTCCAGCTGCCCACGCCATCCCGCCGCCCAAGTGCTGATCCACCAACGGATCGGGCACCCAGGGCAAGGCGAGGCCGCGGTAGTACTCCCCGCCCAGAAGCGTGTTCGCGCTCATCACCGCCAGGCCGAAGAAGGCGTGGAAGGGCACCGACGCGAAGACGAGACCCATGCGGGCGGCGGGCGGAAGTCGACGCGGCGCAGGGTCGATGCCCACGATCGGCCAGAAGAAGAGCGCCCCGACCAGGAGGAAGTGCAGGTTCATCAGCTTGTGTGCCCAGTGCTCGGGCAGCGCGGCGGGGAACAGCCCCGAGAAGTACAGGGCGTAGTAGCTCCCCACGAACAGCACCAGAGCCACCACAGGGTGTGTCAGCAAGCGCGCGACCGGTGAGTGCACCGCGACGAGCAACCATTCCCGCGGGCCGGGCGGCCGACCCCGGCCGGCGGGTGGCAGCGCCCGCAGTGCGAGCGTGACCGGAGCGCCCAGTACCAGCAGGATCGGCACGAGCATCCCGAGGATCATGTGCTGGCCCATGTGGACGCTGAACATCGCGGGCGCATACCGTCCGATCCCCGAGCTGGTGGCGAGCAGCAGCGCGGCGCAGCCCGCGAGCCAGCCGATCGTGCGGCCGACCGCCCAGGTGTCACCGCGGCTGCGCAGCCTGTGCACGCCGAGCAGGTAGATCAGGGCCATGACGATCGCGGCGGTGCCGAAGACCATGTCGAACCGCCAGTCGAACAACAGCCGTAGGGCGGTCGGCGGCCCGGACAGGTCGTACCCGATCACCGCGTCGAGGCGGGACGGCACGACACCGGTGTCCGGCGGCGCGCTGCGACCGAGCGCAACCGCGAGGCCGATCGTCGCGAGCATCAGCAGCACCTCGACGCCGCCGAGGCGCAGGAGAGCACGTGTCTCCCCGCGGGAGGCCGCACCGACCGACGATCGCCGATGGGCCGCTCCGAGCACGCCGAGCACGACCAGCGCCGCCGCCTTCGCGAACACGAGCGCCCCGTACTCGGAACCGATCAGCGCGGGGAGGGGGATCCGCACGAGCGCGTTCAGAACACCCGTGACGGCAAGCGCCAGCCAACATATGAGCGCCACGCGGGAGAACCGGGGCACGGCCGTGGCCAGGGCGGCGTTGCGGTCGGGGCCGCGCATCGTCGCGACCCCGATCACTGCCACGAGGCCGCCCACCCACAACGATGCGGCCAAGACATGCAGCATCAGGCTGTCACTGGCGATGTCGTGGGCACCGCCGCCGGCGGAGTGGCCGGTCAGCGCCACCGGGAGCGGACCGAACAGGGCCAGGCCGAACAGTACGACGGTCCAACCCCAGGTCAGCACGGTTCGGCAGCCCACGAGCACGAGCATCGCCACGATCGCGGTCAGCAGCCACGCCGAGGAGTCGGACAGCCGGGGCACCAGATCGGCGAGCAGTCCTGGATCGAGGACCTCCCCCACCGGGCGCCCGAGCGCATCGGCCACGCTCAGCGGCACCATCAGGAGAGCACCGGCCGTCCAGCCTGCGGCGCTCCACGAGCCCGCGCGTAGTGCCCGGTATCCCCCGACGTCCAGGTACCCACCCCGCTGCGGCGCAACGAGGAACGCCGCGAGCAGCAGCGCCCCGATCGTCAGGACCATGCACACCTCGGTGGCCGCTCGCACGGCAGGCAGCGCCAGGTTCGTCAGCACGCCCGGGTCGGGAAGGCCCAGGGACGCGGCTGGGCGCGCATTGGTCAGGGCGGTCAGGCTCGCCGCCACCACAACGGCGACGGCGGCGCCCAACCACACGAGGGCAGCCACGCGGGACGGCGGTCCGGTCCGTGGTGGCGGAGCGGCGGGCTCGACTGTCGCGTGCGCCATGACCCCAGGTTATGCCCGGTATCAGCTGCTGCGCCCGAGTGGTGGGACGCCG
Source organism: Pseudonocardia sp. (assembly GCA_036498885.1). Lineage (GTDB taxonomy): Bacteria > Actinomycetota > Actinomycetes > Mycobacteriales > Pseudonocardiaceae > Pseudonocardia. The sequence goes on along the minus strand of DASYES010000121.1, from coordinate 474 downwards.
GAGCGGCCCCTGCCACACTTCGCCCGTGACGGACGGGGCAGGGCCCGGGGACGACGACATCGCCGAGCGGGTGCTCCGGGCAGCACGCAGCCCGGACGGTAGCGGGCCCGTGCGCTGGGCGGCGGCGCCGATCCTGACGGCCGGATTGGTGCTCGATCTGTGCTGCGGTACGGGTCCGCTGGCCGACGAGCTGCCCTCCGGTCACTGGCTGGGTGTCGACCCGACGGCGAGGACCCCGCTCAGGAAGCCGATCCTTCGTGCGGCGCCGTGGTCGCTCCCGCTGCGTGCCGGGGCGGTGGACGGTATCGCTCTGGTGCTCGTCCTCCCCGCGCTGCCGGATCTGGACGCGCTGTTCGCCGAGATCCGCCGTGTGCTCCGGCCCGGCGGGACGCTGGTGGTGGTCGTGCCGTCCGCCGTGACCCGCTCGGCTGCGGAGCTGCGGCTCGCCCCGCTGCTCTTCCCCGTGCACCGCTC
>DASYES010000120.1:0-4401 GCA_036498885.1 Pseudonocardia sp. | reverse complement strand
GGCTGGTAGGGACCGGATGGGTGAGAACCTTCGGTATACGGACCGGGTCCGGGCTGGGCGACAGCGGCGCCAGGGGCCTCTGCCGACGCGGCTGATGCAGCTGCCTGCGACCACGGGGACCACTCCGGGGCAGCCCAGGGTGAACTGGCGGCTCCGTTGTGGGTGGCGCCGTTGTGGCCGTTGCCGTTGGAACCGTTGCCGTTGGGGGAGCCGCCGTTGCCGGCCGGGCTGCCATCGCTCGTTCCGCCGGCGGCGGCGTCACCGGTCAGGCTGCTGCTGTTCGCACCGGTCGGGCCGACGTCGTTCGGTTCGGGGACGTCAGGTTCTCTCGAACCCTCCTCGGGTGACTCGTTCCCGTCCGCTGCTGCCACACATCTGACGCTACCGGCCACGGGCTGCGGGCGTCTGCCTCGGCCTGCGGGCGTGATCACGCCGGAATACAGCGTGCAAACCGCCCGCTTCAGCCGGTGACGTGCACCGGCCGTCCGCGGAGCATCACGAGCGCCGGCTCACGCAGCACCGAGAGGTCGGCCCGCGGGTCGGACCGGTAGACCACGAGGTCCGCCCGCGCACCGGGGTGTAGCCCCGGGCGCTCGAGCCACTCGCGGGCCGACCAGCTCGCGGCGCCGATCGCGGCGGTGGCCGGCATCCCGGCGCCGTGCAGAGCCTCGATCTCGTCGGGCAGCCGCCCATGGACGATCCCGCCGCCCGCGTCCGTGCCTGCGTACACGGGGACCCCCGCCTCGACGGCCCGCCGGACGACACCCACGGCGCCGGCGTGCAGCTTCCGCATGTGCGCCGCGTACGTCGGGTACCTGGTGGCCGAGTCGGCGATCTTCGGGAACGTGTCGAGATTGATCATCGTGGGGACGAGAGCGGTGCCACGGGCGGCCATCTCCCCGATGAGGTCGTCGGTGAGCCCGGGCCCGTGCTCGATGCAGTCGATACCCGAGCGGATCAGGCCCGGGAGAGCGTCGGCGCCGAACACGTGGGCGGTGACCCTGGCCCCGGCGGCGTGGGCCGCGTCCACCGCGGCGACGAGCACCTCGTCTGGCCACAGCGGGGCCAGATCCCCCACGGACCGGTCGATCCAGTCGCCCACCAGCTTCACCCAGCCGTCGCCGGTCGCGGCCTGCTCGGCGACCACGTCCGGCAGGAGCGCCGGGTCGTCGAGCTCAGCGGCGACCCCGGGGACGTAGCGCTTGGGCCGCGCGACGTGCACCCCCGCGCGGATGATCTCCGGAAGGTCGGCGCGCGCCTGCAAAGGGCTGGTGTCGAGCGGTGAGCCGCAGTCGCGGATCAGCAGGGTGCCGGCATCACGGTCGGTGCGCGCCTGCGCGTCGGCCTCCTCGAGCTCGACAGCGCCGGACGAGCCCAGCCCGATGTGGCAGTGCGCGTCGACGAGCCCCGGCACGATCCAGCCGCCGTCGATGAGCGTCTCCGCGCCCGGGATGCGGTCGACGAGCACACCCGATCCGTCGACGAACAGCTCGACCGTCTGCTCACCGCCGCCAGGCCCGAGCAGCACCCCTCGCACGCGGTACACGCGCTACTTGCCCTTCGGGAACTTGAGCTTGCTCGGGTCGAAGCCGGGCGGAAGCTGGTCGAGCCCCGGCGGGAGCTCACGCAACGACGGCGGGAGGCCTGACAGGTCGGGCACCCCGCCCCCGAAACCGGCCGGCAGGGCGCCGGCGCGGGTCGGTGTGGGGCCGCGGCCCTTGCCCTTCTTCCCCTTGCGGCCCTTCGCCTGCTTGCGCGTGGCGCTGCGACCGCCGAAGCCGAACTGCCCAGCCATCTGCTTCATCATCTTGCGGGCTTCGAAGAAGCGGTTGACCAGCTCGTTCACGTCGCTGACGGAGACACCGGAGCCGTTGGCGATGCGCAGCCTCCGCGATCCGTTGATGATCTTTGGATCGGCGCGCTCCCCCGGCGTCATGCCACGGATGATCGCCTGCAGCTTGTCGAGGTGCTTGTCGTCGACCTGAGCGAGCGCGTCCTTCATCTGCCCGGCGTTGGCGCCCGGGAGCATGCCGAGGATGTTGCCGATCGGCCCCATCTTGCGCACGGCGAGCATCTGCTCGAGGAAGTCCTCGAGCGTGAGCTCCCCCGTGCTGATCTTCGCTGCGGCCTTGGCCGTCTGCTCCTCGTCGAACGCCTGCTCGGCCTGCTCGATCAGCGTGAGCAGGTCGCCCATCCCGAGGATGCGGCTGGCCATCCGGTCGGGGTGGAAGACGTCGAAGTCGGCGAGCTTCTCACCGCTGGACGCGAACAGGATGGGTTCGCCGGTGACTTCCCGCACCGACAGCGCCGCGCCACCACGGGCGTCGCCGTCGAGCTTGGTGAGCACCACGCCGCTGAAGCCCACGCCGTCGCGGAACGCCTCGGCGGTGGCCACCGCGTCCTGGCCGATCATGGCGTCGACGACGAAGAGCGTCTCGTCGGGACGCGTGGCGTCGCGGATGTCGGCGGCCTGGCGCATCAACTCCTCGTCGACACCGAGGCGACCCGCGGTGTCGACGATGACGACGTCATACATCTTCTCGCGGGCGTGCCCGACGCCGCGACGGGCGACATCGACCGGGTCGCCGACGCCGTTGCCGGGTTCCGGGGCGAAGGTGGGCACCCCGGCCCGCTCACCGACGATCTGCAGCTGGTTGACCGCGTTGGGCCGCTGGAGGTCGCACGCGACGAGCAGCGGTGTGTGCCCCTGCCCCTTGAGCCAGTGGGCGAGCTTGCCGGCCAGGGTGGTCTTACCGGAACCCTGGAGGCCGGCGAGCATGATCACGCTCGGCGGCTCCTTCGCGAGCCGCAGGCGGCGGGTCTCGCCACCGAGGATCGCGATGAGCTCGTCGTTGACGATCTTGACGACCTGCTGGGCGGGGTTGAGCGCGCCGGAGACCTCCGAGCCCTTGGCCCGCTCCTTGGTACGCGCGATGAATCCGCGGACCACCGGCAGCGCGACGTCGGCCTCCAGCAGCGCGATGCGGATCTCGCGCGCGGTGGCGTCGATGTCGGCGTCGGAGAGACGCCCCTTGCCACGGAGATTGGCGAGGGTGCCGCCGAGGCGCTCGGAGAGGGTGTCGAACACCCGTACCAGGGTACTGGGGCCGGATCGACGCGCGCTGCCCCGGAGCGTGGTCGCGGCACAATCGGAATGACCCGCGTGTCGCCACACGCACGGGGTTCGGGTCCGAGTGCGCGGTGCTCGTACTCCGCATGATCATCGGTTCGGGGTCAGGAACCGGCTCATGTGCTGCTGCAAGGCCCCAGACGTCGATCAAGGATCGCGGGCGGTGCCTGGCCGACACGGGGGACCTCGGCGGTCGGGTTCCGGCACTCGTCGCCTCAAGGTCTTGCACGTCGCTCCTGCGCATGGCTACGTTCACTGCGCTGTCGATCCGTATCGACACCAACGGGGGGCGACGCCGGATGGTGACCAGTAGGGACGTCGCCCGGGTCGCGGGGGTCTCGCAGAGCACGGTCTCCTACGTCATGAGCGGCCGACGGTCGATCTCGGCCGCGACTCGCCGCCGCGTCGAAGCGGCGATCGAAGAGCTCACTTATCACCCCAACGCAGGGGCCCGGGCACTCGCGAGCCAGCGCACCCAGGTGATCGGTCTCGTCGTGCCGTTCACGCCGGGCGCCGATACCACGGGCCTGCTGCCGTTCATCGAGACGATCGCCTCCTGCGCGCGGGAGGCCGACCACGACGTCCTCCTCGTCACCGCGAACGAGGGGTCGGCGGGGCTGAAGCGGCTGGCCGGCCGGTCGCTGTGCGACGCGATCGTGATGATGGACATCGAGACCGACGACGCCCGGATCCCGGTCGCCGCAACGCTGAGCGTTCCGGTGATCCTCATCGGCGTCCCCGGCGACAACGCCGGGCTGCACTGCGTCGACCTGGACTTCCCATTGGCCGGCCGCATGGCGGTGGACGAGCTGGCCGCGCTCGGGCACCGGCGGGTCGTCCTCGTCGGGCACCCGGCCGAGGTCGTGGAGCGCGACGTCAACTTCGTCGGCCGCTTCCAGCAGGGAGCCGCGGACGCGGCGAGCGCTCACGGGGTCGCGCTCGAGGTGGTGGCTCCGGTGGCCCCGAGCCGGGACGGCGCCGAGGCCGCCGTGGAGCAGGTGCTCACCGTCGGCGGGGAGCGGCCGGGAGTCGTCGTGCCGAACTCGCAGGCACTCCAGCCGGTGTTGCAGGTGCTGCTGGATCACGGCCTCCATCCGGGCCGCGACCTGTCCCTCATCGCACTGTGCACCGACGCCGCAGCCGAAGCCGTCACGCCGGCCGTCACCAATGTCTCGCTCGAACCACGCGATGTGTCGCGGCGGGCGATGCAGATCCTGTTCCAGCTGCTCGACCGTGGCCAGGATCCACCCCCCGAGCTCGTACAGCTCATA
>DASYES010000119.1:0-1996 GCA_036498885.1 Pseudonocardia sp. | reverse complement strand
TCAGCGAGCTCACCCATGGCCGCCGCGCAGACCGCGGCGAGGAGCTCGTCGCGGTCGGCGAAGTGCCGGTAGGCGGCATTGGGCACCACGCCCACCATCCGTGTCGCCTCACGCAATACGACGGCGTCTGGGCCGCCGGTGCGGGCCAGCTGCAGCCCGGCGGCGACCAGGCCGTCGCGGACAGCGCCTCGCGGCCGCCGCCGTCGCGCCGCGGTCGCCTGGTGTTTCGCCCCTGCTGATCGCTCGGCCGTCACGGCGACAGAATAACAAAGTGGACAGCGTCCACTATTCGGATTAATGTGTACAGCGTCCACTAAATGATGAGGGAGGTTTCCCGATGAGCAGGTACAACACGACGGATCCGCCACGGCGGGACCAGGCGCTGGTGACAGCGGCGGAGTGGTTCGGCGGCGGGCAGCGGATCCCCTACGATCCGGAATCTGCGCGCGTGCTGACCGAGGACGAGGCCGCTGCGACCCCGGGCGTGCTCCGGGTCTTCGAGCGCGTGGCCGCCGCGGAGCGGGCCGCGGACACCGTGTGGCTCACGTTGCTGCCCGGCTTTCCGGACGGCTCCTACGGATGGGCACAGGTAGACGGGATGCTGGGCGACGACCTCGGCCCGCGGCTGTACGTGGAGCCGGCCGGGCAGGGTGACTCGGACAAGCCCCGGGACTATCCGTACTCCACCGTCGAGCGGGCGAACCTGGTCGAGGCGCTCTGGCGCCACCACCGCGTGCGCCGCACCGTCGTCGTCACCTTCGACTACACATCGCTGGCGCTGCTCGAACTGCTGCGCCGCCAGCTAGAGCGGGCTACCGCCCGCGACACTGCCGGGCCGGTGATCACGGCCGTGTTCATGGTGAACGGCGGCTTGTTCGCCGATATGCACACGCATCCGTGGCAGGGCACGCCGCTGCTGCGCACCCCGCTGGGCGCACTGGGGATGCGGCGAGCGCAACGCTCGTCGCGCGTGTTCGGCACGGCGATGAGGCAGGCGCGAATGCACTCCCGGGGCTATGACCCCTCTCCGGAGGAACTCGCCGAGATGTGGTCGGCGGTCACCCGGAGAGACGGAGCGGCATTCCTCCACAACGCCGCGGGGTTCGTCGGTGAGCACCGCCGCCACGCGCAGCGCTGGGATCTGGCCGCGATCGCCCGTGACCTAGACGGCATGGTCGCCTTCTACGTAGGTGGCAGCGACGAGGACCCCTACGAGCACCGGCAGATCGCGGCCACCCGCGAGCGGGTACCGCAGGCCGAAGTCCTCACCTTCCCCGGCGGTCACCTGACCACGAGCGAGCACCCCGACCTCCTCGCCGCGGCCATCCGCGACATCGCGGTTCGCCACGGCTTGGGCACCCCGGCCACTGTCCAGCGATAACCCTTCGAAGCCGAACGGAACCACCATGACCAGGATGAATCCCCTGCTCGAGCGCAATGAGCAGTTCGCCCGTACCTATACCCCCGTGCCGCTCGGCCTGCCCGCGGCGCAGATTCTCGTCGTCACCTGCCTCGACCACCGGGTCGACCCGGCCATCGTCCTCGGACTCCAGCTCGGAGACGCTCCGGTCATCCGCAACGCCGGGGGACGCGTCACCCAGGCCGTCATCGACGACATCGCCTTCCTCGCCTTCCTCGCTGAGCAGCTGTTCGGCCGTCAGGGCCCGGCAGACACGCTCTTCGAGGTCGCGGTCGTCCACCACACGCAATGCGGAACCGGTTTCCTCGCTGACCCCGATTTCCGCCGCCAGGCCGCCGAGGCGACCGGAGTCCTCGAGGCGACGCTGGAGGCCTCCGCCGTCGCCGACCCGCATCTCACTGTCAAGACCGACGTCGAGCGCCTGCTCGCATCGCCGCTGCTCTCACCGAAGGTGAGCGTGTCCGGCCACGTCTACGACATCGCCACCGGACGCGTCACCACCACTGTGGAGACCCGGTACCCGTAGTGGCCTCGCAGGTAAATCGGCACCGCCCCCGCCCGCACGGCGCGGGCGGT
>DASYES010000118.1:0-4793 GCA_036498885.1 Pseudonocardia sp. | reverse complement strand
CTCACCAGGCTCGGGCAAGACCACGCTGTTGACCCGCACGATCCGCGACCTCGGCGGCGAGTTGCCGTGCGCGGTGCTGGAAGGCGACCAGGAGACACTGCTCGACTCCGAACGCATCGGCGCCGCCGGAGCGCGCGTCGTTCAGATCAACACCGGCGCCGGCTGCCACCTCGACGCCGACATGGTCGCTGCAGGGCTCAGCGCCCTCGCGCCCGAACGGGGTTCCCTGCTCTTCGTCGAGAACGTCGGCAACCTCGTCTGTCCCGCGCTGTTCGACCTCGGCGAAGCGGGCCGCGTCGTGATCATGTCGGTGACCGAGGGCGCCGACAAGCCGCTCAAGTACCCCCACATGTTCCGCACGGCCGACCTGATGCTTGTGAACAAGGTCGACCTGCTCCCCTACGTCGACTTCGACGTGGCCACCTGCATCGCCCACGCCCGCCGGGCCAACCCCGCCGTCGAGGTGCTGGAGATCTCCGCGACGCGCGGTGACGGGCTCGACGCCTGGTACGGCTGGTTACGCAGGCGCGCAGCGCTCACATGAACCGGACGCCTGTCCCGACCAGAGGCAAGGCTCGAACGAGCTGATCGAGTTGGTGAACGGATCACCGACGTTGCGAGCGCGCTGTCCGAAAGCGGACCGGGCTCGGCAGAACTCTCGAATGACCTGACCGGGAAGCGCGCCTGCCGGCACCGCCGCGGACGTCATTGCACCGGTTGTCAGCAGGGCCGCACCGAGGAGACCGTGTCGTTCTGGGCCGTGCCGAACTGGTCGATCTGCGTGTTCGGGGGGAACACGATCGGCTGTCCCCTGAAGTTCGCGTCGGGGAACAGGCACATCTTTGTTCCGGAGTTGTTGACAGCGGACGAGATCAGGTCGTTCAGGTTCAGATTATTTGCGCCCAGATCGGGGATCGTGGCGTTGGTGAGGTTGGCGAACCCACCCTGGAATTCGGCGTTGTTGAAGACGTCGAACTCGCCGGGATCCCCGGCCACCGGTGCGGAAGCAGCAGCGGGGCGAGATGCCGACTCGAAGGCCACGGGAATCGTGACGAGATTTCCGGACGCAGCTTCGGTGGGCACTGCGGCGGACGCTGCACCGGTGACACCGGCGAGACTAAGTGCGGCAACAGCCACGGCACCGGCGGCCGCGGCGACCAGGACGCGCCGAACCCAGCTACGAGACATTTCAGTCCTTCCGTTGTGAGCCGCCGCCTTCTGCACCGGCCGACATGCCACACACGGTTGGGTCGATCTTTGCGTTCAGGGTGGGGATATGGCGTAGGTCATACCCGGCGGTTCGCGATGAATGTCCATGTGGCGCCGCGCTGCGATTCCGTCCGTTCCGTCAGCTCCCGGGCGCGCCGACTGTTGCGCTGCCCGTGCTCCGCCCTCGACCGCCTCAGGTCACCGGGCGCCCCCGCGCACCGGGTACGCAGCCCGGCGCTCCCGGTGGGCGTCGACGGGCGGGGTACCGAGCAGCTCGTTCGCCTGCCGCGACGCCTCTTGAACGGTGATCTTGCCGGCCTGGTTCGCGTCCCACACGGCGTTGATCTCCGCCAGCAGCTCCGGCGTCAGCAGGTCCATCGCCACTCTCCCTCGATCGTCGCGCTCGGTACTGGGGAGGTAACGCGCGACCACTGCCGCCGATCACGTCGAACAGCGACTTAACCGCACGATCGAGTGTTCGCGGCACCTCCGCACGGCCGTCAGAGCCGGTCCCCGCAATGGCTGCGGTGGACCGACGCCGCCACGGCCACCTGGCCGAGGCTGATCCCGGCGTCGTTGCACGGCATCCGGGAGTGCACGAGCACCCGCAGTCCGGCCTCCGTGAGCCGCCGGGACACGCCGTGCAGCAGCCGGAGGTTCTGGAACACTCCGCCCGACAGGGCCACCACGTCGAGCCCGGTGTCGGCGGCGGCCCGTACGGCCGCGGCGGCCAGAGCGTCGTGCAGGCCTGCGTGGAAGCGCGCGGCGATCAGCGGCGCCGCGGTGCCCACGCGGAGGTCGGCGACGACGGCGCGCACGAGATCGCCTGCCCGGATCAGCCCGCTGTCGAACCCGACGGGGTAGCCGTCGCACTCCCCCACCGCCGACGCGCACTGCTCCAGCTCGATGGCCGCCTGCCCCTCGTAGTTGACCCGGTCCCGGATCCCCACGAGCGCGGCGACGGCGTCGAACAGGCGCCCGGCGCTCGTGGTGGCCGGAACTTCCACATCCGACTCCAGCAGCCGTTCCACCTGCGTCCACAGTGGAGCGTTCCGGGTCGCGACGCCCAGTCCGGCCGGGTCGATGCCGGTGGCGTGCAACCAGGCCGCGGCCATCCGCCACGGCTGCCGGATGGCCGTGACGCCGCCGGGCAGAGGCACGGGCTCGAGGTGCGCGAGCCGCCGGAACCCGGTGAGGGACACCTCCAGGACCTCACCGCCCCACAGCACGCCATCCGGTCCGTAGCCGAGGCCGTCGCACGCGATCCCGATAGCCGGTCCGGCCTCGCCGTTCTCCGCCAGGCAGGCGGCCAGGTGGGCGTGATGGTGCTGCACCCCCACCAGCCTCAGGCCGGGCTCGGCGGCAGCTCGGTCGAGCGCGTACTTCGTGGACAGGTACTCCGGGTGCAGGTCGTGGGCGAGCACTGCCGGCGCGACGTCCAGCAGCCGCCCGAGGTGCTCGATGCCGTCGGTGTAGGCCCGCAGCGTCTCGGCGTTCTCCAGGTCACCGACGTGGTGCGACGGGAAGGCCTCCCTGCCCCGCAGGATGCAGAACGTGTTCTTCAGCTCGGCACCGCACCCGAGCACCGGTTCCGCTGCGGTCACGCCGATCCGCAGGGGTTCGGGGGCGTAGCCACGGGAACGGCGGATCGGGTAGGTGCGCCCGGCGACCACCCGCAGCACCGAGTCATCGGCCCGCGTGCGGATCGGCCTGTCGTGTGTGAGGAAGGCGTCGGCGACACCACCGAGCCGGGCGACGGCGTCGTCGTCGAGGTGGGCGATCGGCTCGTCGGAGAGGTTGCCGCTGGTCAGCACGATAGGAGCGGCGAGCTCGTCGAGCAGCAGGTGGTGCACGGGCGTGTAGGGCAGCATCACGCCGACGTGGTCGTTGCCCGGGGCGACGGCCGCGGCCAGCGGCGCACCGGCGCGCCGCCGCAGCAGCACGATGGGGGCGCGGCGAGAGGTGAGCTCGGCGGCCTCGCCAGGCCCTACCTCCCCGAGCTTCGCGGCCGCGTCGAGACCGGGGGCGAGCACAGCGAAGGGCTTGTCCTCCCGGTGTTTGCGCGCCCGCAGCTCGGCCACCGCCTGCTCGTGGCCCGCGAGCGCCGCCAGGTGGTAGCCGCCGAGCCCCTTCACGGCCAGCACCCCACCGTCGGCGAGCATCCGGGCAGCGGTGGTGATCGGGTCGCCGGGGAGGTGGTGGCCACCCGCGTCGAGCAGCCGCAGCCTCGGCCCACAGCCCGGGCAGCAGACCGGCTGCGCGTGGAATCGCCGGTCGGCCGGGTCGTTGTACTCGGCGGCACAGGCGGCGCACATCGGGAAGCCTGCCATCGTGGTGGCCACCCGGTCGTAGGGCACGCCGGTGACGATCGTGAACCGAGGCCCGCAGTTGGTGCAGGTGATGAAGGGGTGGCGGTAGCGGCGGTCGGACGGGTCATGCAGCTCGGCGAGGCAGTCGGCGCAGGTCGCCGTGTCGGGCGAGATGAGGGTGGCCCGCGGGCCGCGGGCCGAGCTGGGTGCGATGGCGAAGGCGGTGTCGCCGCGCACGGGCACGCCCGTGGCGGCGACGTCGGTGACCAGCGCGAGGGCCGGCGGCCGGTCGCGCAGTGCGGTGAGCAGGGCGTCCAGCGCATGAGCGCTGCCCTCGGCCTCGATGACCACGCCGGACTCGTCGTTGCCCACGAAGCCGGCGAGGCCCAGTTCCCCGGCCAGACCGTGGACGAACGGCCGAAACCCCACGCCCTGCACGATCCCGCTGACGCGGATCCGGGCCCGGACCCGTGGCTCGGTCCGCACCGACGCATCGCTCACGGGCGGCCCAGCGCGCGCTGCACCAGCTCCCACAGCACGTGGTAGGTGGTGGTCTGCGCCTCCTGGATGCGGTGGACCGACGCCGACGGCATGACGAAGAGGTGGTCGAGCTCGCCGCGCTCGGCCGCCTCGGCCATCGCGCCGCCCGCGTAACCGGCGAGGCCCACGGTGAGCAGGCCGCGTTCGTGGGCGACGGCCAGGCCGCGCAGCACATTGGCCGAGCCTCCGCTCGTCGAGAGGCCCAGTGCGATGTCGTCGGGGCGCCCCGCGGCAGCCAGCGGACGGGCGAAGACGTTCTCGAAGCCGACGTCGTTGGCCAAAGCGGTGAGCGTGGCGACGTCCGCCGCGAGCGCGAGTGCGGGCAGCGGCCGCCATGCCGGGCCGGGATCGACGCAGAGCGCGGCCATGGCTGCCGCGTCCGTGCTCGAGCCGCCGTTGCCGAATGCCAGGAGCCTCCCGCCACGGTCGAAACGCTGCGCCATCGCCGTGGCACAGGCCGCCAGTTCGGCGGCGTCGGCGGCCAGGACGTCGTGGCGCAGCCGCCCGATCTCACCGACCTTCTCCGCCGTAGACCGGGCGACGTCGGCCAGGAGGACGTCCCGATCCGCGGCGCCGGCGTGCAGGAAGGGATAGAGCGACTCGATACTCATGACGGCTCCAGCCTTGCGATGGCCTCTCCCGCGTGGACGAGGACGGTGTCCCCGACCTCGGCGTCCACGAGCGCGACGCTCACCTCCTCCTGCGTGCCGGCGTCGGTGTCCACGAGGGCCATGT
>DASYES010000117.1:0-4018 GCA_036498885.1 Pseudonocardia sp. | reverse complement strand
CCGACTTGTCCGCCGACGTCGTCATCTGTGCCTACACCGAGGACCGCTGGGGCATGCTGTGCCGCGCGGTGGCCTCGGTGCAGGAGCAGTCGACCGTGCCGGGCCAGATTCTCGTGTGCGTCGACCACAACGAGGAGCTGTACGAGCGCTGCGTGGAGCGGTGGGGGGCGACCGGGGCCACCGACCAGCCGACCGTGCGCGTGCTGCGCAACCGCTTCGCCGGGCGGCTGGGCTCGGCGCGCAACACCGCCGTCGAGCAGGCCGAAGCCGACGTCGTCGCCTTCCTCGACGATGACGCCGAGGCCACGCCCACGTGGTCGGAAACGCTGCTGCAGGTCTACCGCGACCACCCCGGGGCGGTCGCGGTCGGTGGCGCGCCCTTGCCGAACCACCGGATCGAGCGGCCGGGCTGGTTCCCGCACGAGTTCGACTGGGTGTTCGGCTGCCACTACGACGGCCTGCCCGACCAGCTGGCCCCGGTCCGGCACCTGATCGGCGCGAGTATGTCGGTGCGCACCGACGCCCTGTGGTCCGTGGGCGGCTTCCACTCCGACAAGCACGACGACATGGACCTCTCCCACCGTGTCGCGGCTGACTACGGTTCCGAGGCGGTCCTCTACGAGCCGAAGGCGCAGATCTCCCACGTCGTCCACGCCGAGCGGCTCACCTGGAGCTACTTCTGGCGGCGCTGTTACTGGATCAACCGCAGCAAGGTCCGGGCGTTCCACGACATGGGCGACGCCGCCGACGTCACCGCCGAACTGCAGTTCGCCCGCCGGATGGCGGCGAGCGTGGTCCGCAAGCTGCTGCGTGCCCTGCGCGGAGACACGGATGCGCTCGGACAGGCGGCGGCGATCGTGGCCGGGCTCGGGGCGGCCGGCGTCGGTCACCTGCAGGGCAAGCTGGAGCTGCGCCTCGGCCGGCTGCCGGTATCACTCACCACCGGCCTCGAACCGCGGTGAGCCCGCGCGGCACCCACCTCGTCGTCGGCTCCGGTCCGTCCGCGGCCGCGGTCGTTCTTGCCCTTTCCGCGCACCCGGGCCAGCAGGTCACTGTGCTCGATCTGGGCGGCCGGTTGGAGGAGGAGCGCCGCGCCGTCCGCGACCGGCTGGCTTCTGCTCACCCCGTGGACTGGCAGCCGCGTGACCTCGACGTCATCGCCGCGAGATCGACGGGGAGCGAGCTGCCGACCGCCGTCCCGCAGAAGCGCACCTTCGGCTCCGTGTACCCGTTCCACGACCTGGGGCAGCTCCGCGGGATCAGCGGCACTCCGGGGACCAACCTCGACGTCGTGTCGTCGGCCTACGGTGGCTTCTCGACCCTGTGGGGCGCCCAGGCCATGCCGTTCTCCCGCAGCACCTTCGACCGCTGGCCGATCTCCTGGGAGGACATCGAGCCGCACTACCGGGCGGTGCTCGGCGAAGTCCCCCTCGCCGGGGACGTCGACGACCTCGCGGAGCTGTTCCCGCTGCTGCGCCCCACGAGCGGACTGCCACCGCTCGGTCCCCGCGCCGCGGCCGTGCTGCGCCGCTACGAGCGGCACCGCGACGCGCTGCGGGCGCGCGGGGTCACCGTCGGGCGGGCCCGGCTGGCCTTTCGCGCGCGCGAGTGCGTCCGCTGCACCATGTGCATGAGCGGATGCCCGTACCAGCTGATCTACAGCGCCGCCCAGACGATGGACCGGGTACGGCACCGCCCCGGCGTGCGGGTGCTGGACGGGCTACTGGTGGAGCGCATCGGGCAGGAGCGCGGCCAGGCTGTCGCCTCCTGCCGTGACGTGCGGACCGGGCAGCGCTCGGAGTTCCGTGCCGACCGCCTGTTCGTCGGGGCAGGCGGGCTGGGCACGACGCGGCTGGTACTCGCCTCACTGGCCGCACCGCCTGCGCGCCTGGAGCTCGCAGAGTCGGCCCAGTACGTCGTGCCCTTCCTCTCCGCGCGGCCGGTCGCGGACCCCCGCGGCCCGGGCTTCCGGGACTTCACCCTCAACCAGTTCAACGTGCTGCTTCACTTCGACGACGAGGGCTACACGACGTCCCAGGTCCACTGCTACCCGTACAACCCGGCGTTCTCCGACGCACTGCCCATGCCCCTGCGGCACCGCTGGGCGGTTCCGGTGGCCCGCGAGGTGCTGCGCCGGCTGTCGGTGGGTTTCGGCTACCTCCCGTCCTGGGCCTCGCCTCCGATCACCGTGGTCCACCGTCCCGGCGCCTCGGGCGGCCTGCGGGAACTGGAGCTCGGCCGGGACGAGTCGGCGGGGCGCCCGGAGCTACTCGGGCGGGCACTCCGCCGGCTGGTGCGCGCGGCACCCCACCTGGACCTGTGGCCGCTGCTGACGCACGTAACCCTGTCGGGAGCGGGGAAGAGCTATCACTTCGGCGGGGCGTTCCCCCACCGCGACCGGCCGGGCGCAAGGACGACGGCGACCGACCTCTGGGGCCGGCTGCCCGACTGGGACCGCGTGCACCTCGTGGACGGGTCGGTGCTGCCGTCGGTGCCGTCGACCACGTTCACGCTGACGGTGATGGCCAACGCCCACCGCATCGCAGGCGGGGCGCTCGCCGGCCGGGCACCCGCCGCGGTCGAGGCGGAGTCGGCGAGGCACTGACCGGCGGCCCGCTCCGGTCGCGCCACCGTCATCGGCCGGTGATCAGGGCCGCTCGCAGGCGAGGACCCAGGCGGCCGCGGCGTCTACCCGTCGAGTCCGATCGTGCCGACAGCCGACGGAGCACCACCCGAGTCGGTGCTTCCTCGGCGGCGGACGTTTTCTTGTCGGATCCTAGACATTTCTTCCACAAGGATTGCGGGAGAAGACCCGGAGCGGCAATGCTCCAAGGGTCGGCGCGCTGCCGAGCCAGCGGGACTTTTCCGCATTCTGAGAACGACCTTACAGTTCCATGAGATATGGAGATTCATGTCGTACACGATCGACCGGATCGACCCGTTCCGCACCGCGATGATTGTTGTGGACATGCAGAACGATTTCGTTGCAGACGGGGCTCCCCTGCAAAGCGAGCAGGCCTCAGCGATGCTGGGTGAGCTGTCTGACACCCTGGACTTCTGCCGCACCAGCGGCATCAAGGTCATTTACACGGCTCACGTCCATCGCAGTGACGGTTCAGACATGGGCCTGTACGACGATCTCCACCCGCCTATCGCCGAGCGCGCCGCACTGGTGGACGGAAGCCCCGGTGCCCAGATCTTCCCCGGTGTGTCTCCGGCTGCGGGTGAGCATGTGATCAAGAAACATCGATATGACGCTTTTTTCGCCACGGATCTCGACCTGATTCTGCGCGAGTGGGGCATCGACACCGTCGTGATTTCGGGAACGACCACCGAGTGCTGCTGCCACGCGACGGCACGCGGTGCGATGTTCCGCAACTATCGCGTGGCGGTCCTCTCCGACGTGACGGGAACTGTCGCCTTCCCCGATGTCGGCCACGGCGCGCTGCCGGCTGACGAGGTTCACCGCATGACACTTGCGATACTTGCGATCACCACGGCGCATGTGATGACGGCTGCCGAGTTCCGAGCGTTGGCCACCTAGCGTCGTCGGGAGGAACGCCGAGCGAACGTCGGGGTCAACGTGCTCGCCGGCGCGTCTCCTACCCGCTCGGGCTGTGGGCCGGGCTTCCACCCGAGAAGCGAGGCAGGTACTAAGAGCACTCGTAGTGCTCCCACCTGCGTGGATGTCCCGGAACTAGCCTCGGGGCCATGCAGATTTTCGACTTCTGCGGTGAGGAGCTGGAAGACGCCGCCGGTGATTTCCTGCTGTCGAGGATCGCCCGGACGCGTCCTGGCTTCCGCGGGCGCGTGGCGTTCCAGGAGCTGGGCGGGGCCGTTACGCTCTGTCGGTCGCACTGGACAGGGCCCCTGCGGCTATTCCGGACAGAACGAATGGTCGCGAGGGCGGCGACAGACAACCTGATGCTGTTCTGTGTCCAGATGGCCGGTGAGAGCAGCCACCATCAGCACGACCGCTTCGCCGAGCTGGCAGCCGGTGCAGGAGTGCTGAAAGAGA
>DASYES010000116.1:0-3238 GCA_036498885.1 Pseudonocardia sp. | reverse complement strand
AGCGGCGCCGTCAAGTGACCCGCAACGAGCCCGACGACGAAAGGCAGAACCGGCTGTGACCGACCCGTCCTCCGCCCCCATTCGCGTGACCGTGTGGGGGGAGAACCGCCACGAGCAGATCGAGGAGCACGTCGCGAAGATCTACCCGCAGGGCATGCACACGACGATCGCCGAGGGCATTCGTGAGAACCTGCGCGACGGCTGCGTCGTGCGCACCGCCACCCTGGACGACCCGGAGCACGGCCTCACCGAGGAGGTCCTCGCGGCCACCGACGTGCTCACCTGGTGGGGCCACGCCGCCCACTCCGAGGTGTCCGACGAGGTGGTGGAGCGCGTGCACCGCCACGTCCTCTCCGGGATGGGCCTCGTGGTGTTGCACTCCGGCCACTGGTCGAAGATCTTCGTCAAGCTGATGGGAACGAGCTGCACGCTGCGGTGGCGCAGCGAGCACGACCGCGAGCTGATCTGGACGGTCGACCCGACGCACCCGATCGCCCGGGGCGTGCCGCATCCGCTGATCATCGACGAGGACGAGATGTACGGGGAGTTCTTCGACATCCCCGCGCCCGATGAGCTCGTGTTCGTCAGCTCGTTCAGCGGTGGCGAGGTGTTCCGCAGCGGCTGCACGTTCCGCCGCGGCCACGGGAAGATCTTCTACTTCCGCCCCGGCGACCAGGACTTCCCGACCTACCACCACCGCGACGTCCGCCGCGTGATCGCCAACGGCGTGCAGTGGGCCCGCACGGACCGGCCCGAGCGGGCGCACCCGGAGCTGTTGCGCTACGAGACCGGCGAGTTCTTCACCGGCGTGGCCTACAGCGGGCCGATCGAATGACCCACCGCACGATCCCCGGCGACGAGCCGGTTCGGGTGGTGCTGGCAGGTGCGGGGAGCATGGGCCGCGCCTGGCTGTCGACCATCAGCCTCG
This sequence comes from Pseudonocardia sp., assembly GCA_036498885.1. GTDB lineage: Bacteria > Actinomycetota > Actinomycetes > Mycobacteriales > Pseudonocardiaceae > Pseudonocardia. The sequence goes on along the minus strand of DASYES010000116.1, from coordinate 2,310 downwards.
CGCCCGACGTCGAACTGGCTGGGGTCGCCGACATCGACGTCGGCGCCGCGCGGTCGGCCGTTGCCGGGTCGGGGCACCCGGCCATCCCGGTGGGAACCGATGCAGTCGCCCTCGCCACGACGGTCGGCGCCGACGCCGTGGTCGACGCCACGGTGCCGCAGGCGCACCACCCGGTCACCACCGCGGCGCTGTTCGCCGGCCTGGCCGTGCTCGGCGAGAAGCCGGTGGCAGCCACGCTGGCACAGGCGCTGTCCCTGGCCGCGGCCGCGGAGGTGACGGGTGAGCTGTTCATGGTGAGCCAGTCGCGGCGCTGGAACCCACAGTTGTTCGCCCTGCAGGCGATGGCGGGCGACCTCGGTGCGATCGGCACGCTCACCACCGAGTTCTTCCGGGCCCCGCGCTTCGGCGGGTTCCGCGAGGAGATGGACCACCCACTGCTCCTCGACATGGCCATCCATCCGTTCGACTCGGCCCGGTTCGTCCTCGGCGCCGAGCCGGTCGCGGCCTACTGCGAGGCGTACAACCCGCCGTGGAGCTGGTACGCAGGCGCTGCCTCCGCCACAGCAGTGTTCGAGATGGAGGGCGGCGTCCGCTACATCTACGTCGGCAGCTGGTGCAGCCCCGGCGCGGAGACGTCGTGGAACGGTGTGTGGCGGGTCAGCGGGGAGAAGGGCACCGCCCGCTGGGACGGCGACGGCGAGCCGGTGCTCGATGCCGACGTGCAGCCGGTGAGACGCTCACCCGCGCCGTACTCCGGCATCGCAGGGGCGCTTCAGGTGTTCGTCGACGCCCTCCGCACGGGCGCCACACCCATGGGCGAGGTGCACGAGAACGTGCCCAGCCTCGCCATGGTGGAGGCGGCGGTGCGCTCGGCCGACGGCGGCGGGCGGGTGCTGATCGACGACGTCCTCCAGCAGGCCCATGAGAAGGCGCTGCGCGAGGAGACCCGCGCGGACGTCCGAGCGGCTCTGGCCGGGTGGACGTCGGTGCGCCATGCCCTGACGGCCTGACGCACGGGCAGGAACCTCGAAGGACCCGCCGGTCCCCTCCGCAGAGCGCATGACCCCGGGGCCGGACCGGCTCGCCCCGGCCCGGCACCCGGGGTCAGCTCCCCTCGGCCGAACCGGTGTCCAGCCGAAGACCATCGAGTGCCGCGGCGCGGTCGAGCACGGTGACGCTCGACCAGCCCACCGGCACGCCTGCGAGGAGTTCCCTGGTGGTGGCGGTGGCGCGCTGCGCGTGCCCGGCGAAGGACCGCTCCGGCACCAGCCGTCCGCGCTCGCACTGGCCCCGCCGTGCGTCGGCCGGGTCGACGTGCATCCAGAGCAGGTGTGCGCTGCGACCTGTGGCCGCGGCAAGCCGGGCGACGACCGCGCGGGTGCGGCGGTCGGTGGCAGGCAGGTGGACGACCACCGCGGGCGCGCCCGAGAGGGCGGCGATCAGCACGGCGAGGCGGTGCAGCAGGTGCACCAACGGCCGGTACCACGCGTAGGGCAGTGGGCCCATGACGCGGCGCAGCGCCACCCGTTGCGCCTCGGAGTCGAGAACGACGAGGCCCGGCTCGTCCGGCAGGCCGTCGAGCAGGGTGGACTTCCCCGCGCCGGGTATGCCCGCGACGAGCAACAACGTGCGGCCGGGCAGGGCGAGGCGCACCGCCGAACGGCCCGCAGGGGCTGTCTGCGCGGCCGGGGCGTCGGCGGACGCGGCGGTCGAGCTCGCTCTCGTCACGATCGGACAACGCCCGTTACGGGCGGTTCGTTCCGATCGTCACCAATTCGCCGGCTGGCCGCTACGCCGCTGCCGCAAGCACCGCTCGTTCGAGCCGGCGCCGCTCCGCCTTGTTCAGCGCTCCCCCGGCGCCACCGGCACCGGCGAGGCAGAACGAGTCGACGACCGATGCGCCCAACGTCGCGACGCGAGCCCATCGCAGGTCGGCCCCGCACTCCTCCAAGGCGGCGGCTACCCGGTGCAGCAGCCCGATCCGGTCGGTGCCCCGCAGTTCCAGCACCACCGCCCCGGTGGCCTCGTCGTCGAACCACAATACCCGCGGCGGTGCGGGTGGCTCACCGCTCGGACGGATCGGGGCGTAGTCCCGCTCCTTGCGGGCGAGAGCCTCGGACAGCGCGAGGCTGCCGTCGAGCACCCGCATCAGGTCCGACCGCAGCAACGCCGGATCGGGGAGGCCACCGAAGCGCGGGGAGACGGTGAAGGTGAAGACCGCCGCCTGCCCGGCGGACGGCAGCTCCGCCGCGTGCACCTCCAGCGAGTGCAGCGCCAGCACACCGGCCGCGGCGGCGAGTGCGCCCGGCC
>DASYES010000115.1:0-2661 GCA_036498885.1 Pseudonocardia sp. | reverse complement strand
AGCTCGGGGCCCGGCTCGATCATCGGCTGAACGACGACACCGCGCAGCTCGCTCCCGAACCGGTCGCGAAAGTCGCGGACCGCGCGGGACACCTGGTCGGCCGAGTCGAGTCCTGTGCGCACGCCACCGACGTGACTCTTGTGCAGGACGCCCTGCACGTCGGCCTTCACGGCAACCGGGCCTCCGATCCGGCGCCAGCCGGCGACAGCTGCCTCGACGCCGTCGACGACGTCCGTCGCTGCTACCGGGACACCCGCAGCACGGACGAGCTCGACCGCGGCGGGCGGAGTCAGCCAGCAACCGGCGGGCTGCGTAGCAAGCGCCTCCGCCACAATCGTTTCGGCCTGGGGCGCGTGGACTCCCGACGGGGGCGGCGCGGGAGCGGAGGAACTGCGCAGCCAATCGGCGCGATCTGCCGCCGCGGCGAGTGCTCGCACTGCGTCACCCGGCTCGCCGTAGACCGGCACGGCCTCGGGCGACCCCGCCGTCCGACCCGCGGCAGTCGGACCGGCGAGCCGCACCGCTTGCCCGAGCCTCACCGCTACCACCGGCTTCTCTGCGTTGCCCGCGGCGGCCAGATCCAGGAGCGGATCACCCGCTGCCGTCGCCACAGTCAGCACGATCACGGCGTCGACGTCCGGGGCGCCGAGAAGCACGTCAACGGCGCGACCGAAGGTGGCAGCCGACACCGTGGCCGTCGCGTCGACCGGGTTCGCGACCGCTGCACCGGAGGGCAGCAACCCGGCCAGCGCGTCGCATGTCACCGCGGTGAAATGCGCGACGATGAGATCACTCCGTGCGCACGCCTCCGCGGCGAGGACGCCTGCGCCGCCCGCATTGCTCAGTATCGCCACGCGCCTCCCGGCGGGCGCCGGCTGCCGGCAGAGCACGGCCAGGAGCCCCGGGACTGTGGTCAGCTCGTCGACCGCCAGCACCCCGGACTGGGCGAGCAGGGCGTCACGGAACACCCGTGGCGTGGCGGTCGCGGCGGTGTGGGTTGCCGCCGCAGCCTGCGCCGCGGCCGAGCTTCCCGAGCGGATTGCCACGATCGGCATGCGTCGCGAGAGCCGACGCGCGAGCCGGGCGAACTGGTGCGGCCGAGGAAGCGACTCCAGATACAGCACGGCGGCACGCGTCCGGCCGTCGGCCGCCCACCACAGCAGCATGTCATCGCCGTTGACGTCGGTGGCATCGCCGGTGGACAGGACCGTCGTCGTGCCGAGGCCGATCCGGTCGAGCTCGGTCGTCAGCGCAATCGCGACCCCGCCCGACTGCGCCGCGACTCCCACCTCCCCCGTTGTCACCTGTGGACCGAACGTGGCCTGCAGCCGCACGGCGGGATCGGTGTTCGAGAGGCCGAGGCAGTTGGGTCCGGCCATGCGCATCCCGTGGCGTATCAACGCCGCGGCGAGCCCGCCCGCAAGTTCGCGATCGCGTGTGACTCCCGCCGTCAGCACGAGGAGCGCGCGGATCCCGCGGCGCCCGCACTCGTCCGCGGCCTCGGGCACAGCCTGAGCGGGCACACAGAGCACCGCGAGGTCGATACCCTCGGGGAGCTCGCTCACACTGCGATGGCACGGGACACCACCGATCACGCTCGCCCCGGGGTTTACCGCGAACACGGAACCGGTGAACCCGCCGGAAACGATGCTGCGCAGGACGATCCGGCCGACCGATCCCGGGCGCCTGCCCGCGCCGACGACCACGACCGAGCGAGGTGCCAGGAGTGGCTGCAGGCTCGGCACGTCCGCCGTCGCTTCGCGCTCGACCACCGCTCCGACGTAGTCCTCGTCGGCGCCCCTCGGAAGATGCAGGACGACGTGGACGACGTCGCCGACCCTGGCCCGGGAGACGCGGTAGCCGCTGTCCGCGATCACCCTGAGCATCTCGTGATTGATCAGAAGCACGTCCGCCGTCAAGCGGCGGATGCCCGCAGCGGCGGCTGCCGCCACGAGATGCTCCAGGAGCAATGAGGCAATTCCCTTGTGCTGCTCGGCGTGCGAGACCGCGACAGCGAGCTCGGGATCTTCGCCCTGCGCGGCCGAGGAGTAGTTCCCCACTCCGATCAGGTCCCTCCCACGGAACGCTCCGATGGCCACTCCACCCCTGTCCAGCATCGCCGCGGCGACCCGAGCTGGATCCGCCGGTGCTGCGGTGAAGAAGCGCAGATATCGATCGTCGAGGGGCATCTCCGCGTACAGGGCCCGCACGGCTTCCCGGTCGCCGGGCCTAAGCCTGCGCATGACGACACCGGTTCCGTCGGTGAGGAGCACGCGCCCGCCGTCCTCGTTACCGCGGACGGTGGCGGAGATGTCGCCCTGATCGCTGCGCTGGTCGATGCCCACGCCGTCGATCCCAGCCGAAACCGTGGACTGCCGGTCAGGGCCAACGGTCCTGGGTTCATGGACCCCTCGCCCGCAGCCCGGCCGACCGTTCCGCGGGGTTCGCCGGTCCTACGACAACAAGGTCCGACGACCCTGACCCGGGATCCTGTGAGCAAGCAGAGTTGCACGGTCCGAACCGCTGGACGGCCGGCCTGGAGTGTGTGGAACGTCGAAGAGCCGGCCCTTCGACGCCGGAGGTCCAGCCCAGAACATGCAGATCGCCCTCTAGACACTCATCAGGAGCACGACATGCTCGAAACGAAGCGTTGGAACGTCA
>DASYES010000114.1:0-2402 GCA_036498885.1 Pseudonocardia sp. | reverse complement strand
CCGATGTCGTGGTCGGGGTGGAAGCTCGTGGGTTCCTGATCGGTGCGGCGGTGGCTGTCGTCGCCGGCACCGGCGTGGTGCCCGTCCGCAAGGCCGGGAAGCTGCCGCGGGTGGCGGCCTCACGCACCTACGACCTGGAGTACGGCACCGCCACTCTCGAGTTGCCGGCCGACACGGTGGCCCCGGGGGCGAAGGTGTTCATCGTCGACGACGTGCTGGCCACCGGGGGCACGGGGGTTGCGGCATACAAGCTGCTGGCCGACGTGGGCGCCGACGTGATCGGGTTCGCCGTCCTGCTGGAGCTGGAGGCGCTCGCGGGCCGCGAGCAGCTCGCGCCGATCCCGGTGCACGCGCTGCTGAGCCTCTGAGCGGGCTGCCGGTTCGAGCGCTACCGCCGGCAGGGGGATCAGCCCAGCCACTCCGCCGGCACGGGACTATCCTCCATCGGGTGGAGCGCGATATCGCATGACGGAGGTTCAGCCGGTCGCGCCGCCGCTCCCTGGTCCGGAGAGCCCGGTGGCGACCACGTCGAGGCCGTCGGCCACGCGCAGGGTGCGCGCCCGGATCGCCCGCCGGATGACGCCGCAGCGCGTTGCCGTCGTCGCCCCCGTCCTCGAGCCGCTGGCCAGCGTGCACCGCGCGCTGCACCCCAAGGCCGATCTCGCCCTGCTGCAGCGCGCCTACGATGTGGCCGAGTCGAAGCACGACGGCCAGAAGCGCAAGTCCGGTGACCCCTACATCACCCACCCGCTGGCCGTTGCCACCATCCTGGCCGAGCTGGGCATGGACACCACCACCCTCGTGGCGGCGCTGCTGCACGACACGGTGGAGGACACCGACTATCCGCTCGACCGGTTGCGCGCCGACTTCGGCGAAGAGGTGGCGCATCTCGTCGACGGGGTGACGAAGCTCGACAGAGTCGAGCTGGGCACCGCCGCCGAGGCGGAGACGATCCGCAAGATGGTCGTCGCCATGGCCCGTGACCCTCGGGTGCTCGTGATCAAGCTGTCCGACCGGTTGCACAACATGCGCACGATGCGCTTCCTGCCGCCGGAGAAGCAGGCCAAGAAGGCCCGCGAGACGCTGGAGGTGCTCGCGCCGCTGGCCCACCGGCTCGGGATGGCCACGGTCAAGTGGGAGCTCGAGGACCTGTCCTTCGCGATCCTGCACCCGAAGAAGTACTCCGAGATCGTCCGGCTGGTCGCCACACGGGCGCCGTCTCGCGACACCTACCTCAAGCAGGTCATCGACGAGGTGATGCAGCAGCTCGACGCCGCCCGCATCGCCGCCACCGTCGAGGGGAGGCCGAAGCACTACTACTCGATCTACCGGAAGATGATCGTCAAGGGCCGGGACTTCGACGACATCCACGACCTGGTGGGCGTGCGTGTCCTGGTCGACGAGGTGCGCGACTGCTATGCCGCGATGGGCATGGTGCACGCCCTGTGGCAGCCGATGCCGGGGCGGTTCAAGGACTACATCGCCCAGCCCCGGTTCGGGGTGTACCAGTCGCTGCACACCACCGTGATCGGGCCCGACGGCAAGCCCCTCGAAGTGCAGATCCGCACCCACGACATGCACCGCACCGCGGAGTACGGCATCGCGGCGCACTGGCGCTACAAGGAGAGTCCCCGCAGCCAGAACGGCGCGAACTGGTCCACGGCCGCCGTCGAGGTCGACGAGATGTCCTGGATGCGCCAGCTGCTCGACTGGCAGCGGGAGGCGGCGGACCCCGGCGACTTCCTGGAGTCGCTACGCTTCGACCTCGCCTCGCAGGAGATCTTCGTCTTCACCCCCAAGGGCGACGTCATCACGCTGCCCACCGGGTCCACCCCGGTCGACCTGGCGTACGCGGTGCACACCGAGGTCGGCAACCGGTGCATCGGGTCGCGAGTCAACGGCCGGCTCGTCGCGCTGGAGCGCAAGCTCGAGTCGGGCGACGTCGTCGAGATCTTCACGTCGAAGGCCGAGGGTGCGGGCCCGAGTCGTGACTGGCTCGCGTTCGTCGCGTCCCCGCGCGCCAAGACCAAGATCAAGCAGTGGTTCGCCAAGGAGCGCCGCGAGGAGGCGATCGAGGCAGGCAAGGAGGCGATCGCCCGGGAGGCGCGGCGCACCTCGATGCCGCTGCAGCGGCTCGTCTCCGCCGACGCGATGGCGGCGCTGTCGCGGGAGCTGCACTTCCCCGATCTCTCGGGGCTCTACGCCGCCGTCGGTGAGGGCCACGCGAGCGCGCGTCACGTGGTCCAGCGCCTCGTCGCGCTGCTCGGCGGCGTGGAGCAGGCAGAGGAGGATCTCGCCGAGCGCGCCACGCCATCCACCGTGCGGCAGCGGCGCACCGGTGGCGACGCCGGGGTGGTGGTGCGCGGCGACGGCGGCGTCACCGGCGGGGACCTCTCCGACCT
>DASYES010000113.1:0-4001 GCA_036498885.1 Pseudonocardia sp. | reverse complement strand
CAACCGGCTCGGAATCAGCGACCGCGCGGAGCTCGCGAGGGCCGAGGCCGATCTGACGGCGTCGCGGCTCTACGATCTGCAGCGCACCCGTCTGACCGGTGACTACGACCTGGACCACCTGCGGTCCTTCCACCGGGCGATCTTCGCAGACGTCTACGAGTGGGCCGGGGAGCTGCGCACCGTCTCGATCGGCCGCGGCGGGCTGTTCTGCCTGCCCGGGGATCTCCTCTCCTCCGGCAGCGAGGTGTTCGGCCGCCTCGCGCATGCCCACTACCTGCGCGGGCTCGATCGGGAGACGTTCGTCGACCGCCTCGCCGACCTGCTGGCCGACGTCAACTTCCTGCACCCGTTCCGCGAGGGCAACGGCCGGACGCAGCGTGCCTTCCTGGCCCAGCTCGCCCGCGACGCCGGTCACCGCATCCGCTGGGCCCTGATGGACCCCGGGGTGAACATCAGCGCGTCGCGCGCTGCGCTTCGCGGCGACAACACGCAGCTGCGCGCGCTGCTCGAACGGTTGGTCGTCGGCGTCGACGACTCCGGCGGCGACCCGCTGCTGTCCCCGCAGCGTGAGGACCGGGACGTGTCCGGGTAGGGGACGCGACAGGGGCGCAGGTCAGATGTTCGCCCCGTCCGGTGGCGGCGCCGCCGGCAGGAGAGCCGCCGGTCCCTCCCCGGCGGCGGCGGGGCAGGAGACATCGAGGGTGTAGGCGGTCATCGACAGCGAGCCGTAGGTGTAGCCGTCGACCAGCACGTCGGTTTCCCCGCCACCTCCGGCGCCGGCCAGGCCTGCCAGGTAGAGCAGCGGGATGAAGTGGTCCGGGGTGGGAACCGCCGCTCGGAAGTCGGCGTGCGCGTCGAGCCGGGCCGCGTCGGTGGGATCGGTGAGCATCATGGTGCGGGCGTCCTCGTCGAACCGCTTCGCCCAGTCGTAGCCGCCGTCGACCATCTGCCTGTTCACGCTCCGGAGGTTGTGCACGACGTTCCCGCTGGCCACGACGAGCACGCCGTGCCGCCGCAATGGCGCGAGCCGGGCGCCCAGCTCGAGGTGGTAATCGAAGTCCTTGTCGGCGTTGATCGACAGCTGTACGACGGGGACGGACGCGTCGGGGAACGCATGGACGAGTACCGACCAGGTGCCGTGATCGATCCCCCAGGAGTCGACGTCGGCGCCGACCCAGGTGGGGCGAACGGCATCGCTCACCTCCTCGGCCAGCTCGGGCAGCCCCGGGGCGGGGTACTGCACGTCGAACAGCTGCTGGGGGAAGCCGTAGAAGTCGTGGATCGTGCGCGGCCGGGGCATCGCCGTGACGGCGGTGGCATTGATGTACCAGTGAGCACTCACGACGAGGATCGCGCGCGGGCGTGGGACGGCCCGGCCGAACGCCCGCCACGCGGCCGTGTACCGGTTGACGTCGAGCGCGTTCATGGGATTGCCGTGCCCGAAGAACGCCGCCGGCATCAGCTGTGTCTCGTCGGTGACGCTCATCTGGTCTCCTCCGTCACTGCGGCGGGGTCCGGCTGCCTCATTGCCTCACGTCAGGTGGTCGAAGTCACCCCGAACCCAGCCGATGTGCCGGTCGGCCGAGCGGCGCACGATCGCGCGGGCGTCGGAGTCGATCTTCGCGCCGAAGTTGCCGTAGAGCCGGTCGAACTCGAAACCCTCCACCGCCTGGGCGATCCGCTCGACCACGGCGCCGGAGAGCGGGATGCGGTTCGGATAGCTACGCATGAAGCTGACGGACGTCCGGTCCGGGTTGGGCATGATCGTGTCGCCGCTGAGCAGCACGCCCGCGCCCGCGGCCCCCGCCGCCCAGTGCGCGACCGCGCTGCCGGGGAAGTGGCCGCCCGGCTGCGTCAGCGTGACACCCGGCAGGAGCTCCACCTTGCCCGACCACGGGCGGATGACCGGATCGGGCCGGGCGACCCAGTCCATGTCCCGCTCCGCGACCAGCACCTCGGGGTCACCCAGCGCGCGGCTCCACTCCACCTGCACCCCGAACATGTGCGGGTGGCTCGCCACGATCGCAACGACCTCGCCCAGCTCTCGGATGACCCCTGTGGTCTCGTCGTCGACGTAGCCGATCGGGTCCCACAGCAGGAGGCCCTCCGACGTGCGGACCAGCTTGGTGTGCTGACCGATGCCGACCTGCGGGTCGCTCGTGATGGAGAAGAGATCCGGCTCCAGCTCGGACATGTCGAGCCGCTGGCCCGCGGCCGCCAGCTCGTCCACAGTGGTCCACTGCTGCCCCTCGGCCGGCACCCACTGCCGCTCGTCGGCGCAGATCCGGCAGACCCCGACCGCTTCGGTGTGCTCCACCGCGCATGTCCGACAGATCGAGAAACCCACGGTTGTCCCCTCCACCTCGACGCTAGCCCCACACCACCATGCCCCGTGGGGACAGTCTGGTCCTCGTCAGACTCCGTGCACGTCCGGGGTCGACGGGGGTGGCAGTACGGTCGGAGCCGGGCGCAACCCGTCGATCAGCAGGGCGAGGTAGCGCCTGCGATCGGCGCCTCCCGGATCGCGCGGATGGACGGTGGCCAGAGCCATGATCGTGACGGCGGCGAGGTCACGCGCCACCAACTCCGGGCGCACGACACCGGCGTCGGCGGCTCGGCGCAGCGGCCGGTCCATCGAGTGCACGAAGCGGCGCATGCTCTCCAGGTCCAGAGCGCGCGTCTCGCGGGCGATCGCGAGCACCACCTTCCGCCCGGCGAGCACCTCGACCGTGGCCTCCAGCGAACTGACCAGGTCACGCCAGGGGTCGTCGGTCTCCACCGCCATGGCGGGCTCGATCTCGGTGGCGACGATGTGCTGGAAGACGGCGCGCACGAGCTGTTCCCTGTTGCGGAAACGCCGGTACACGGTGGCGACGCCGACCCCGGCGCGCCGCGCGACCTCCTCGAGCGTGACGGCCGACCCGGCCTCCTCGAAGGCCTGGCCGGCCGCGACGACGATGCGCTCGTAGTTGCGCGCGGCGTCGGCTCGTAGGCCCTGCCCGTCCGTTGCCGTCATCCGCGCACGCTAACAACCACGTGGTTTGCGCGTGTCCTCAGTCGTCCAGGGCACGTAGCGCACCGGATGGGCACAGGGCGACGGCCTGCCGAGCGGCGTCGGCGTCGCCCGGGGGAACGTCCTCGACCAGCAGCTCGACGATCCCGTCGTCGTCCTGGTCGAAGACGGCGGGGGCGGTGAGCACGCACATCCCCGCGCCGATGCAGGTCTCGCGGTCCGCGGCGATCTTCATTCCTGTCACTCCGTCCTGTCCGTGTGTCGTGTCGGGGTGCTCACCAGGTGACCGGCAGTGAGCGCAACCCGTAGATCGCGTTGTACACGTGGAAGTCGACCTCGTGGTCGGGCACCGCCAGTGCGAGGTTCGGGAATCGGCGCAGCAGCGCCGGGAAGGCGGTGTGCATCTCCATCCGGGCGAGCGGCGCCCCGAGGCAGTGGTGCACCCCGTGGCCGAATGCGACGTGGCCGGGCGCACCGCGGGTGATGTCCAGGCGTCCCGGCTCCTCGATGAAGCCCGGGTCGCGGTTGGCCGCCGGGAGCGCGACGACGAGCAGCTCGCCCTCGGGAATGACCTGACCGGCGATCTCGACCTCGGTGGTGGTGGTGCGCGGGATGCCGGAATGCACGATCGACAGCCAGCGCAGCAGCTCCTCGACGGCGGGCGCGACCATCTGCGGGTCGTCGCGCACCATCGCGAGCTGCTCGGGGTGGCGCAGGAGAGCCAGCGTGCCGAGACCGAGCATGTTCGACGTGGTCTCGTGCCCCGCGATCAGGAGCAGCGAGGCGATTCCGACCAGCTCGTCGAAGCTCAGATCGTCGCCGTGCTCCCGGATGAGCATGCCGATCATGTCCTCGCCGGGTTCGGCCATGGCGCCCTGCACCAGACGCGTCATGTACGCCCGGTTCTCGCGCATGACGGCGATCCGGTCCTCGGCGGACAGCGACACGTCGAGCAGCCGCCCGGTGCGCTGCTGGAACTCGACGCGGT
>DASYES010000112.1:0-12867 GCA_036498885.1 Pseudonocardia sp. | reverse complement strand
GGTCGAACGCGCTCGGCCAGAAGTCCTCCCCCACGCCTTCGACGAGGTACGGGCGCCCGGTGCCGCCGGAATACACCGACCCTTCCGGATCCGCGCCGATCACCCGGACCGCCGCGTCGCGCTCTTTCAGATAGCGGCCGGTGCCACTGATCGTTCCGCCGGTGCCGACACCGGCGACGAAGTGCGTGATGCGTCCCTCGGTCTGATCCCATAGTTCCGGACCGGTGGTCTCGTAGTGCGACTGCGGGTTGGCCGGGTTGGCGTACTGGTCCGGCTTCCACCCACCCGGCGTCTCGCGGGCCAGCCGGTCGGAGACCGAGTAGTAGGAGCGCGGGTCCTCCGGCGCGACGGCGGTCGGGCACACGACGACTTCCGCACCGTAGGCGCGCAGCGTGTTGATCTTGTCGCCGCTGACCTTGTCGGGGCACACGAAGATGCAGTGGTAGCCGCGCTGCTGAGCGACGAGCGCCAGCCCGATGCCGGTGTTGCCCGACGTGGGCTCGACGATCGTGCCGCCGGGGCGCAGCTCACCCGATGCTTCGGCGGCATCGATCATCCGCAGCGCGATCCGGTCCTTCACGCTGCCGCCCGGGTTGAAGTACTCCACCTTGGCGAGCACGGGCGCGGCGACGCCTTCCGCGACCGTGCCGAGCCGGACGAGCGGGGTGTTCCCGACCAGGTCGGTGACGTGCTCGACGTAGCGCATAGCTCAATGGTCGCACCCTCTGCGCGGGGCGCCCCGCCGGTGCCGCACGACCTGCGACGTGGGGAGTTGCGCAGAGCCGAATGGTTGCACGTTCAGCCGTCCGGCCGATCGGGAGCACAAAACGTGGCGAACGGACTAGTCTTTGCACAACACGGGACGAACCTCACCGACCGAGTGGGCCGCGGCCGGTTGATCCGACGACTCCCGAGAGTGGCCGGGGGCCGGGGATCTTGCGGTTCCGCTGCCCCGGCCGTGCCGGCCAGGACCGATGAGCAGGAGGGGCGCACCGGTGCCATCGGTCGGCGATGACGTCTACGGGGTCGAGGACCGTGACCGGGCCGAGGCCCAGCGTCTCGCCGTCCGTGACGCCGAGCTGGACGATCTCGCCAGGCGCGCCGCCGCAGGCCACAAGCGTTCGCTGGAGCAGCTGTTGCACCAGGTCCGCCCGTTGGTCGTGCGCTACTGCCGTGCGCGGATCGGCGTGACGGTCGGCATGGCCACCCCCGACGACGTGGCCCAGGACGTGCTGCTCGCGCTCTACAACGCGCTCGAGCGCTGGCGTCCCGGCGAGACGCGGGTGATGGCCTTCGTCTACGGGATCGCGAGCAACAAGGTGGTGGACGCGTTCCGCGCGGCAGGCCGCAACCGTTCCGTTCCCACCGACACGGTTCCTGACGCGGCCGACGCCGCTGCAGGCCCCGAGGCGATCGCCGTGCTCGGCACCCAGATCGCCGAGCTGCGCCACCTCCTCGATCAGCTCCCCGAGCACCACCGCGAGGTGCTCGTGCTGCGGGTCGCGCTGGGCCTGAGCGCCGAGGAGACCGCCCGCACCGTCGATTCCACGGCGGGCGCGGTGCGCGTCACCCAGCACCGGGCGCTCACGAAGCTGCGCCAGCTCGCCGCCGAGCGGCCCTAGTGGCGAGGAACCCGCGGAACAACACCCTGTCAGCCGTGCGCGGCCGCTATTTCCGTTCGATCCGCCGCAGTCCGCGCGCGGGTGTCCAGGTCTGGATCACCAACATGCTTGCGGCTTCGTTCAGGCCCGTGAGCACGACCTCGTCGATCTCGGCGCGGAACAGGTCGCCGGACATGTCACCGTCAACGGCACCCGCGTGGAACGCCCGGCCGGCGATCTTCGCATCGCCGGGCCAGGCCGCCTCGTTCCCCTCGGGTGGGTCCACCGAGGCGCTGTGCAGCGCGAACCGCGGGTCTCGGCGCAGGTCGGCACCCTTGCGAGCCCCCGGCATCGAGCCGAACGTGAGCTCGCCGTCGGCGAACTGCGCCTCGATCCCGGAGATGCGCGGCGAGCCGTCGGAGCGAAGCGTCGCGACGGTCTTGTGCTTGTGCGCGTCGAAGATCTTCCGTACGCGGGCGGCGAACCCCGGCTCGGCGATCTCGACGTCTCTCCACGTGGCCATACCGGGATCATGGGGCCGAAACCTGACACCTCGGGTCAGGTTCAGCCGAGCGTGATCACATCCGATTGATCCCCTGATGCGGTTACCCGCGGGTATCCTCCGGCCGGTAGCCACGCCCAGCACGAGGAGAAGACGATGCCCGAAGCCGTGATCGTCGCGGCGGCCCGATCCCCCATCGGCCGCGCCCACAAGGGATCGCTGACCACCATCAGACCCGACGACCTGACCGTCCAGCTCGTGCGCGCCGCGCTCGCCCAGGTGCCACAGCTCGACCCGTCCGACATCGACGATCTCATCCTCGGCTGCGGCCTGCCCGGCGGTGAGCAGGGCTACAACATGGCGCGGGTCGTCGCGGTGCTGCTGGGCTACGACAGCCTGCCGGGCACCACGATCACCCGCTACTGCTCGTCGTCGCTGCAGACCACCCGCATGGCTCTGCACGCGATCCGGGCGGGCGAGGGCGACGTCTTCATCTCCGCCGGGGTGGAGACGGTGTCCCGCTTCACCAAGGGCAGCTCCGACTCGTGGCCCGACACGCGCAACCCGATCTTCGGAGACGCCGCGGACCGCACGAAGCACATCGCCGAGAACGGTGCCGACTCCTGGAGCGACCCGCGCCCCGACGAGCATCTGCCCGACGTGTACATCGCGATGGGCCAGACGGCGGAGAATGTCGCGCTGCTCAAGGGCATCAGCCGCGAGGAGATGGATCACTTCGGCGTCCGCTCGCAGAACCTTGCCGAGAAGGCGATCGCCGACGGGTTCTTCGCACGGGAGATCACCCCCGTCACGCTGCCCGACGGCACCGTGATCTCCGCCGACGACGGCCCACGCTCCGGCGTCACCTACGAGGCGGTCAGCCAGCTCAAGCCGGTGTTCCGGCCCGACGGCCGCGTGACCGCCGGGAACTGCTGCCCGCTCAACGACGGCGCGGCGGCGCTCGTGATCATGTCCGACACGAAGGCGGCGGAGCTGGGCGTCACACCGCTGGCCCGGATCATCTCCACCGGCGTCTCCGCGCTGTCGCCGGAGATCATGGGCCTCGGGCCGATCGAGGCGTCGAAGCAGGCGCTGAGCAGGGCCGGCATGACGATCGACGACGTCGACCTCGTGGAGATCAACGAGGCGTTCGCGGCGCAGGTCATCCCCTCGGCCCGCGAGCTGGGCATCCACGAGGACAAGCTCAACGTCAACGGCGGTGCGATCGCACTGGGCCACCCGTTCGGCATGACCGGCGCGCGCATCACCACCACACTGATCAACGGCCTGCGCACCCACGACAAGCAGATCGGTCTGGAGACGATGTGCGTCGGCGGAGGGCAGGGTATGGCGATGGTGCTCGAGCGTCTCAGCTGACGACCCGCGAAAAGCACAGCGGCCCGGCAACCCTCTCGGGGTGCCGGGCCGCTGTCGTGACGGGGTGGTCCAGGACGGACCGGGACGTCACTCCTGGCGCAGGTAGCTCAGCAGGCGCAGGATCTCGATGTACAGCCAGACCAGCGTGGTCATCAGGCCGAACGCGATGTACCAGGCGAACCTGGCCGGGGCGCCGTCGCGCACTGCGCGGTCGGCCATGTCGAAGTCGAGCAGCAGGCTGAACGCGGCGACACCGATGCAGACGATGCTGAACAGGTAGCCGAGCATCGTGGGCTCCCGCACCCCGAGACCGCCGGGGATGAAGAAGCTGAAGATGAGGTTGAAGACCGCCAGCACGGCGACGCCGATGAGGGCGCCCATCAGCCACTTGGTGAACTTCGGCGTGACCCGCACCGCGCCCGTCTTATAGACGACGAGCATGCCGACGAACACGCCGGCGGTGCCGATCACGGCCTGCAGGCCGATGCCCTGGAACTGCGTGCCCGAAAGCTCGAGCGCGCCGGTGATGCCACCGAGCGCCACGCCCATGGCTGCCGAGTAGATGAGGACCAGCGCCGGGTTGGTGCTCTGCTTGAAGATGACGATCAGTGAGACGACGAGCCCGATGATGAACGCCGGGAGCACGAGCCCGTAGAGCCCGCTGATCGCGGTGAGCACACCGGTGACGAGTGCGACACCGGCGTTGAGTGCGGTCTTCGTGACGACGTCATCCATCGTGAGCGGACGCTCACTGACACCGGCACGCCCGTATCCGACCTGCGCGGCCTGGGCGTCGCCATAGGCGGCCGCGCCGCCCATCGCGCCGCCTCGGCGGTCGAACGTGGCGTAGCCGCCACCCTGCCCGGTGGGCAGGTTGCGGAACGCCGGGTTGCTACTGGTGCGCACCTGTTCCTCCTCGGAAGCGTCTGGGCATCCATGCTGTTCAACGCCGAAGCAGGCCGCGGCGTTCCCCGTACGTAAAGGCGACTTTACTGTGTTCGGGCTCAAGCTGCGGCAGGGCCGTCCTGCGGTGGGTCGAGGGCGATGCCCGCGTCCTCCAGGGCAGCTTCGGTGAGCAGTCGTGCGAACGCCCGGTCGGGCCCGGCGGCTGAGGCGAGCGGGGCGTCGACGTCCACCAGCCCACACGCCTGCAGGAGCGTGTCGTCGTAGGCGGCGAGCACCGCCACCCGCCGGACCTGGGTGTTCTGTGTGCGATCCCGTACCTCACGGCGCAGCCGGCGGAGGTTGGCCACGACGCGCTCGAGGGACGGCCCCACCGGGGCTGTGGTGCTGCGGCGGCGCTCCGCCACCCACTCGACCACGGCAGGCACCAGCCTCGCGGCCACCCAGAACAGGATCGTCGGCGCGGCGGCCACGAGCAGGTAGAGAAGCAGTCCCACCAGGACCGGACGGTCGCCCGTCACCTCCCCGAGGCTACCTGCCGGACAGCGGCGCCGGATCGTCCGGACGAGCCTGAGCAGCAGGAGAAGCCGCTTGTTCAGGTTCCTCGCACATTCGACGTTTCCGATCTTCGTCGCCGTCGTTTGGCAGCACGAGACCTTGATCATCGTGATTCCGGCCACTGTCCGACCGTGCCGCCGCCGGTTCCGACCGGTGGCGTTCGGGCGCCCGACCCTGCACGACCACCGAACTCGACCCCCGACGAGGGGCACGCCGTCGTGCCCTCAGGAGGAGCCCGGATGGCAAGTCCCACCACCGACGACCCGATGCGCGGCCGCCACCGCACCGTGCAGCCCGGACTGCGCGACAGCGTCTTCGGCCGGCGGAAGTTCCTCGTCTACCTGGCAGCGGGATCGACACTCACTGTCGCCGCGAAGCTCGGTGTCGACACCTTCGCCCCGGGGTCGGCCTCCGCCGTTCCGACGCCCAGCCTCCCGCAGCCTGCCGACCTGCAGGACCTCGGTGACGTCCTGATCCTGTCCGGCAAGCCCACCGAGGCGCTGCTGTTCACCGTGGAGATCACCGAGGACGGGCGGGTGCGTGCCGAGCTGCCCCGTATGGAGGTCGGCCAGGGCCTGACGACGGCTGTCGCGATGCTGGTGGCCGAGGAGCTCGACATCCCGCTGGACCAGGTCGACATGCCGCTGGCGCCGGCCCGGCCCGAGCTGCTGTTCAACCAGCTCACGGGCGGGTCGAACTCGATCCGGTCGGTCTACGGCCCCGTGCGCGCGGCTGCCGCGGCAGCACGTGCCCGGCTGCAGGCGGCCGCGGCCGACCGGTGGGGCGTGCCCGCGGAGGGCCTGAGCACGGAGAATGGCCGCGTCGTCGCCACCGACGGCCGCAGCGCCGGCTACGGCGAGCTCACGCGCCTCGCCGCGACGCTCCCGATCGGTGAGCTGGTGGCCCGGCCGAAGCCGCCGTCGGAGTTCACGCTCGTCGGCACGCCGCAGCCGCGGGTGGACGCCCGTGCCATGGTCACCGGCGCCTTCACCTACACGCTCGACCTGGACATCCCGGGTGCCACTCCCGCGATGGTCCGCAGGCCACCGACGCTCAACGGCGCGGTCGACGAGGTGCACAACGAGGACGACGTGCGGGCCATGCCCGGCGTACTCGACATCGCGGTGATCGAGACCGGCGTCGCCGTCGTCGCGGAGACGTTCGGGCAGGCCCTCGACGCGGTGACGGCGCTGGACGTCAGCTGGGGCCCCGGCACGGTCGACGACCTGTCTGACGAGGGCATCAGGGATGCCCTGCGCAGGACGACGCTGCCGCTGATCCCCCCGATCTCGCTGCCGAACCAGATGGACTTCGAGTTCGACTGGGCCCCGATCAGCCACGCACCGATGGAGACCAACTCCGCGGTTGCCGACGTACGGGGCGGAAGGGCCGAGATCTGGGGCGGCATGAAGTCGCCGATCGTCGCCCAGCAGCAGATCGCCAAGGAGCTCGGTCTCCTGCCCGGCAACGTCACCTGCCACGTGGTGCAGTCCGGCGGGTCGTTCGGACGCAGGCTGTTCTGGGACGGCCCACTGGAGGCGGCGCGGATCTCGAAGGCGACCGGCCGGGTCATCAAGCTGATGTGGTCGCGCACCGACGACATGCGCCACGGCCGCGCCAGGCCGGCCGCCCACCACCGCTTCCGGGCCACCCTCGGACCCGACACGGTGCTGCGGCTCGAGCACCACACCGCGTTCGTCGAGACCGACTGGACGCACGGCCTCGGCGAGATCCTGTCCGCGACCGCGGCGGAGCTTCCTGGCGGCAACTTCGGTTTCGCGCAGACCGTCTTCCTGCTCACCGTGAAGAGCCCCTACAACTTCGGGGCCGTGGAGCAGGTGCTCACCGAAGCGCCCATCACGATGCACACCGGCGCGTGGCGCTCGGTGTACTCGGTGAGCTCGCGGTGCGGCGAGGAGATCGTCGTGGACGCCGTTGCGGAGAAGCTCGGCAAGGACCCCTACGAGTTCCGGCGCGCATTCCTCAAGAACGACGCGCAGCGGGCGGTGCTCGACAAGGTCGCCGAGGAGGGCGACTGGGGCCGCTCCATGGACGGCGGCTTCGCCCAGGGCATCGCGTTCCACGAGGAGTACCGCTCGCGCACCGCGTGTCTGGTGGAGATCGACGGCCGTGACCCGCACGCCCCGCGCGTGACGAAGGCCGTGATCGCCGGCGACTACGGGCTCCCGATCAACCCGCGAGGGCTCAAGGCGCAACTGCTGAGCGGTCTCACGGACGCGATCTCGGTGACGTTGCAGGCCGGCCTGCACATCGACAAGGGGCTGCCGTTGGAGGGGAGCTACTCGCAGTTCCACTTCGCGCGCCAGGCGAACTCCCCCACCGACGTGCAGATCTTCATCCTGCCCGGCGAGGGCGAACCGGGCGGGGCGGGCGAGCTGGGCGTCCCCGCCGCGGCCGGCGCGATCGCCAACGCCTACGCCCGCGCCACGGGCATCGCCCCGCGCAGCTTCCCGATCAACTTCCCGGTCGACTTCGAGCCGTTCCCCCGCTAGGAGGCCCGCCATGCCGAGCTACAGCTTCACGGTCAACGGTCGCGAGGTGACCGTCGACGCCCCCGCCGACCTGCCGACACTCTGGGCCCTGCGCGACAAGCTTGGTGTCACCGGCCCGAAGTACGGGTGCGGGATCGACGTCTGCAAGGCCTGCACCTCACATGTGGACGGGGAGGCGTTCAACCCGTGCGTCACCCCGGTGTCGGACGTCGAGGGCCGCGAGATCACCACGATCGAGGGGCTCGCCGACGGCGATCAGCTGCATCCGGTGCAGGAGGCCTGGCTCGAGCAGGACGTCGCCCAGTGCGGCTACTGCCAGCCGGGCCAGATCATGGCCGCGGTGGCCCTGCTCAACAGCACCAGCGACCCGACGGACGAGGAGATCGACGAGATCGAGAACGTCTGCCGGTGCGGCACCTACTTCCGCATCCGCGAGGCGATCAAGAGCGCCGCAGCGAAGATGTGACCAGGTCCGCCCGGCGAAATTGATCGTGCGGGATGGAGCGCGCCCGCATAGGCTCCCGGCCGGAGAGACCGGCTCAGATCGGAGGTGAGCCCGATGTGGGCGTTCTTCTCGGCGCGATTGCGGATGTGGCTGATCCTGGCCGTCGCGGCGCCGCTGCTGGGCTGGCTGCTCGGGCGTATCGGCGACCTCATCGAGGCGCGGCGCGGCCCGAACACGGTGAGCCGGGTGCTGAAGACCGGCCGGGAGTTCCTGGGTCGCCGTTCCCGCGGCCCGCTCGCCCCGCGGCGCACGGCCGACCCGGTCGGTGCCCGTGACGCCGGCGTCCCGAAGCGCTGATCACGTGACTCGATACGTACTGGTACACGGTGCGTGGGGCGGCTCGTACGGCTTCCGGTTCGTCCGGCGGCTGCTGCACGCCGACGGCCACGAGGTCTTCACGCCCTCCCTCACCGGCATCGGCGAGCGGTCGCACCTGACCGGACCGCACGTGGATCTGTCGCTGCACGTGCTCGACGTCGTCAACGTGGTGCGCTACGAGGACCTCGACGACATCGTGCTGCTCGGCTACTCCTACGGCGGCATGGTCGTCACGGGGGCGCTCGACCACATCGGCACGAGGGTGCGCGAGCTCGTCTACCTCGACGCGTTCGTGCCCGCCGACGGCGACAGCCTGGCCACGCTGACCGGTGGGGGCTTCGGCGATCCGGCGTCGGAGATCGGGGCTCCCTGGCTCGTGCCGCCGCCGAAGCGGGAGTACGCCGACCCGGCGGCTGCGGAGTGGTCGAACCCGCGCCGTACCCCGCAACCGGTGGGCACGCTCACCGAACCGGTCCGGCTCTCGACCCCGCTGGAGGAGCAGCCGTTCGGCCGCACGTACATCCGGGCGACCGTGGATCCCGGGGCCGCCTTCGAGACGCCGGCGCGGCGCGCGCAGGAGAGCCCGGCCTGGCGCTACCACGAGATCGCGACGAACCACATGATCCCCGAGAACCGCCCCGCCGAGCTCGCCGAGCTGCTGCGGGCGCTCGCGTGAGGCGGTCGAATCATGGCTGAGCACTCCGTGCACCGGTACCAGGCGACCTGCTCGTGGTCCGGTTCCACCGCCGCCGGCTACGAGCACTACGGGCGGACGCACCAGGGCACCGCCCCGCCGGCCGCCCCCGAGCTCTCGCTGTCGTCCGACCCGGCGTTCCGCGGCGATCCCGCGCACCTCAACCCGGAGCAGCTCGTGGTGCTGGCCGCGGCGTCCTGCCAGCTGCTGTCGTTCCTCGCGGTGGCCGCGCGGGCCCGGCTGGACGTGCGTGACTACCACGACGAGGCCACGGCCACGATGCCCGAGGCCGACCGCCCGATCCGGCTCGCCGAGATCGTGCTGCGGCCGCGGATCCGGCTCGCCGCGGGTCCGACCGAGGACCGCGTCCGGCACCTCGTGGACGTCGCGCACCGCGAGTGCTTCATCGCCAACAGCCTCGCCACCCCCGTGCGGGTTGAGCCGGTGATCGAGTTCGTGGACGCCGGTTGATGCGCACCGCAGGGATCACCGCCCTGCTCGCCATCGCCACGTTCGTGCTGTGGTGGGCGGTGTTCCCGGCCGACTGGAGCGTGGCGCCCACCCGCGACCCGAACACCCTCGCCTCACCGGTGCGCACGGGGCACTGGGTCGCGGCAGGAGCCGGGCTCGCGGTCCTGGCGGGAGTCGCCGGATACGTGCGCGGGGTTCTGGTGGCGCTGGCGGGTGTCGCTGTGCCGGCGTTCGTGCTGTTCTGCGTCCACAGCGCGAGCGCGGAAGTCGTCGGCGCCAACCTCTGGGCCGTCGGCGCCCTGTTCCTCGCCCCGCCCCTCGTCGCGGGTGTGGCGGCCGCGGCCGCGCTCGGCGCGCTGGTGCGCAGGCGGCGGATCCGACCGCATACCACAACGGTCTGACCGAGGCACCGCGAAATTCAGGAGCCACGGTCGCTCGCATCACCGAGACTGTGCGCATGAGCGCTGGGCAAGTGGCCGACACCGTCACGAACATCCGCGGCACGCACGTCCTCGCCTGCGCTCCCGGCGGACCCAAGCTCCGCACCAGCGGCGACGCCGTCGAGGTGATCGGCGAGGCGCTGTACCACCGGGCCGACCTCGTCGTCGTCCCGGTCGAACGGCTCGACCCCGGATTCTTCGCGCTCTCCACCGGCATCGCGGGCGAGATCGTCCAGAAGTTCGTCAACTACCGGCTGCGCCTCGCGGTGCGCGGCGACCTGTCCGAGCACCTGGCCAGGAGCACGTCGCTGCGTGCGTTCGTGGTGGAGTGCAACCGCGGGCGTCACCTGTGGTTCGTGGCCGACGACGCCGAGCTGGGCGACCGGCTCACCAGGAAGAGCCCTGCCACGGCGGAGTGAAGGGCGGAGTTTTCCTCCTCCGGCTCCGGGCTCGACCACGTGAGCTGAGCGTGGGGCAGCTCTCGCTGGTGCTCCTCGCCGCGGGCGGGAGACGCTAGCGTCATGCTGCAGCGCTCCCTCGCGCCGGCAGGACGGTGAGGAGAGAGATGACGGTGATCGATCGGCTCGGGCGGGTGTCCACCCTGGACCGGACGCTGCGTGCCTTCACGTGCGTGGGCACGTCCCCCGGCTCCTCGGACCAGCGGCCGGACGCCCTCGCGCTGGGCGTCAAGGACCTGTTCGACGTGACCGGCCTCCCGACCGGTCTCGGAACGGCCGCCATTCCCGCGCGGCAGGCGACGAGCACCGCCGCAGCGGTCACGGCATTGCAGAACTGGCGTGCGGTCGTGGTCGGCAAGACCGTGACCAGCGAGTTCGCCTATTTCGGTGCGAACGCGACACGCAATCCGTGGAACACCGATTTCAGCCCGGGGGGCTCCTCCAGCGGGTCGGCCGCCGCGGTCGGAGCGGGTCTCGTGCCGCTGGCGATCGGCACGCAGACCAACGGTTCGATCGTCCGGCCCGCCGCGTACTGCGGCGTGGTCGGGTTCAAGCCCACCTACGGCACCATCCCCACCGACGGGCTGTGGCTCTATGCCCCGAGCATCGACACGGTGGGGGTCTTCGCCCGCACGGTCGGGCTGGCCGGCACCGCGGCGGACGTCATGTCCGCAGGCGACCTGGGGTTCGCGGCGGCCACTGCGCCTCCGGAACCGGCCGGGCTGCGGATCGGTGTGGTCCGCACGCAGGACTGGTCCATGACCAGTGCCGAGATGCGCTCGGTGCTGGACGGCACGGCTGCGCAGCTGGCGGCCGCCGGTGCCCACGTGACCGACGTGGCCACCCCGCTCTGCGGAGACGAAGGTCTGTTGCTGCACCGCACGATCTCGGAGTTCGAGGGCGTGGCCGGGATCGGGCGACTCGGGATCGAGCGTCCCGACCTCGTCGGCGAGAAGGTGCGCGAGATGCTGGACCACGCCGCCACGATCAGCGCCGAGGAGTACCAGCACGCGCTGGAGCGGCGTGCGCAGCTCGTCACCGAGCTGGACGAAGCACTGTCCACCGTGGACTTCCTGCTCACCGTTCCCGCCTCCGGCACCGCCCCACCCGCGGGCGACAACGGCGACCCCCGCTACTGCACCAGGTGGAGCCTCGCCGGCACACCGGCGATCTGCCTTCCCGCCGCACTGGGCGAGCACGGTCTGCCACTCGGGGTCCAGCTCGTCGGCCGGCGCGGCTTCGACGCCCGCCTGCTCGAGCACGCGCAGTCGGTGGAGGAGCTGCTCGCTTTCGCGTCGAACTACAAGCGTCTCGACGGCTAGTGTCGGGTCACCCGGGCATCGTCCCGATCACCACGGTGGCGCTCAGCTCGTCCGAGCGGGCCACCTGCGCTCGGAGCCCGTACCGGAGGAACGCATCGGCGGTGTGCGGCGCCTGTTGCTCACTCGTCTCGATCAGCAGGTGGCCGCCGGGCGCCAGCCATCGTGGGGCCACGGCAACGACCCGGCGCTGCACGTCGAGCCCGTCGGGACCGCCGTCGAGCGCCACCCTCGGCTCGTGCAGACGGGCCTCCGGCGGCATCAGGCCGATCGCGTCGGTGGGCACGTAGGGCGCGTTGGCGACCAGGACATCGACCCGGCCGCGCAGCGCTACGGGCAGCGGCTCGTCGAGATCGCCCTCGTAGACCAGGCCGCCAACGGGGCCGAGGTTGCGGCGTGCGCACCGCACCGCAGCAGGGTCGACATCGGCGGCGTACACCTCGATGGGGATCGGTGCCGCAGCTATCGCGGCGCCCACCGCACCGGTGCCGCAGCAGAGGTCGACGACCACGGCCCCGGGCCGCAGGAGGGCGACCGCCTCGTGGACGAGGAACTCCGTGCGACGGCGGGGGACGAAGACCCCGGAATCCACGGCCACCCGCAGACCGCAGAACTCCGCCCAGCCGAGCACCTGCTCGAGCGGCAGGCCCGCGGTGCGCCGGTCCAGCATGACCGCGAGGTCGGACGGGGTACGGGCCGCGGAGAGGAGCAAGCGCGCCTCGTCCACGGCGAACACACACCCGGCCGCACGGAGCCGGGTGACGATGTCGGACGCGGGTTCGGGGAGAGAAGGGGGTGAGATCGACATGGGAGCCTTTCGCGATATCCGCGGGCGCCTCCCCTCGGCGACCTCAGCCAGGTAAGCCGCAGGGGCGCGAGACGTGGAGTGCCCAGTCTGAACGAGCGGTGATGGGTCCCACCCCCTTCGGCCGTCATGTCCTGCTTGCTGCGTCAGCCTAAACAGCGGCCCACACCCCGACCAAACGGGTTCGAACTACGGCTCCGCCCACCTAGTGTCGAAACGGTGACCATGCCCTCAGCCGGCGCACCGGCCGATCCGGCTTCGAGCCACCGGGCCATCGAGAACCTCATCGCCACCTACGCGGAGCTCGTGGACGACGGCGACTTCGCGGGGGTCGGCCACCTGCTCGCCGACGCCACCTTCATCGGGCGGAACGTGCCGATCACCGGCAGGGACGCCATCGAGG
>DASYES010000111.1:0-8333 GCA_036498885.1 Pseudonocardia sp. | reverse complement strand
CTTCCGTGCAGCTCGGCCGAGCACCACCATCCCGACGACCAACGCGAGCAGCATCTCGACGTAATGGCGCCAGAAGCGGCGGTCGGTCAGCGCCGCCCTCCTGGCCTGCGTCGGGGTGGTCATTGCCGTGCCCGTCGGTACTCGTGCGCCCGCTCGATCACAGCCGAGCCGACCCGGCTGGGGTGCCCGGCGTCGAACGGGGGCTGCGGGTCGTACTCGATGAGCATCTGCGCCGCCTGCGCCGCCACGTCGTCGAAGAGCACCTCGACGAGCCGGATGGCCATGTCGATGCCGGACGACACGCCCGCCGCGGTGATCAGGCGTTCGGGCAGGTGCTCGACCACGCGTTGCGTCACCGGCACGGCACCGAGCTTCTCCAGGTGCTCCATGGCGCCCCAGTAGGTGGTGGCGGTGAGGCCGTCGAGCAGCCCCGCCGCGGCGAGGACGAGCGAACCCGTGCAGACCGACGTGGTGAATCGGGTGCCCGGGTGGACAGCGCGCAGCCAGTCGAGGTGGGCTCCCCCGTTGAGCAGGTCACGCGAGCCGGGTCCACCCGGCACCACCACGACGTCCGGCGACTGCACCTCGGCGAACGTCTTGTCGACCGTGAGGCCGAGGATGCCGGTGTCGGCGCGGACCTCGCCGCGGTGCTCGCCGACGAACACGACGTCGTGCTCGGCACGGTCTGCAGCACCTCGTAGGGCCCGATCGCGTCGAGTGCGGTCAGGCGGGGGAACAGCATGATGGCGACCTGCATGGTCACGTCCTTCCGTCGATGGCCGTGGTGGCGAAATGCCGCCGGTACTGGTCGGGCGCCACGCCGATGCGGCGCAGGAACGCGCGCCGCATCGTCTCCGCGGTGCCGAAGCCGGCACGCGCCGCGGCGACGGTGACGAGCACCGGTTCGGACTCCAGCAGCCGCTTGGCGGCGTCGACGCGCACCTGCTCGACGTAGTCACCCGGCGACCGCCCGAGGGCTCGGGTGAACTCGCGGCTGAAGTGGCGCTCGCTCATACCCACGCGTGCTGCGAGGACCGGCACCCGCAGGTCGGCTGCCGGGTCGCTGTGGATCAGATCCTGCGCGGCCCGGATCGAGGGCTGTCGCGCCGGCGGCGACCAGACGGGTCCGGCGAACTGGCTCTGCCCACCCGGCCTGCGCAGGAAGACCACGAGCTCGCGCGCGACGTGCTGCGCGATCTCTGCTCCGTGGTCCGCCTCGACGAGTGCAAGGGCCAGATCGACACCGGCGGTGACGCCTGCGGCCGTCCAGATGCGGCCCTGCTGCAGGTAGATGGGATCGGGCCGCACGTCGACGGCCGGGTACCGCGCGGCGAGTGTCGGCGCGTAACGCCAGTGGGTGGTGGCGGACAGGCCGTCGAGCAGTCCCGCGGCTGCGAGTGCGAACGCCCCTGTACACACCGAGACGACACGCTCAGCGCGCGGGGCCGCGCGACGGAGCCACTCGACGAGCGGGTGGCCGGACGTCATGGTGCGCGACCCGCCGCCCCCCGGCACCAGCAGCGTGCCGATCTCACCCGTCTCCGGGAGCGGGCCGTCCGGGCACATGCGCATCCCGCTGTCGGACGTGACGGTTCCCGGGGTCTCCGCTACCAGGGTGACGCGGTAGCCCGCCTTCTCCGACCCGAGATGGTCGAGTAGCCGGGTGGCACCCATCAGCACCTCGTGCGGGCCCGTGGCGTCCAGCGGCTGGATGCCGTCGAAGACGGGGATGACCACGTGGTGGCGGGGCATGTACTCACGGTGGCTGCCCGACGCTATGGCGTCAACGACACAGACCCCACCTATTCGGCCATCGGGCAGACTGGCTCGGTGGCTGCCGCTGAGGTCGACTGGTCGGAACGGGCGGGCATCGCCGAGCGGGCGGTCGTCCGCCGCCACCTACGACGGCTCGCCGGGGTGGTGCCGGGCACCCGCATCGGGCGCGTCCGGTGGCCGAGACCGGTGCCCTCGCCCCCCGCACCGTGGCACTACTGGTGGCAGGCGCACCTCCTGGACTGCATGGTCGACGCTCAGCTCCGCTCTCCGGAGCGGCGTCGGGCTCGCGCGATCGGGGCGCTGGTCCGCGGCATCCGGCTGCACAACATGGGTTCCTGGCTCAACCGCTACTACGACGACGTCGCCTGGCTCGGCCTCGCCGTGCAACGCGCGGGGCTCCTCGCAGGCCGCTCCGGCCTTCCGGCGCTCGCCGCGATCGTCAACCGGCTGCACGAGGGGTGGACGGAGGGCGCGGGCGGCGGCATCTGGTGGCGGCGCGACGACGACTTCAAGGCCGCGCCGGCGAACGGCCCGGCGGCGATCCTGGTGGCCCGCGACGGGCAGTCGGCGTTCGCCGCGGCGATCTCCGACTGGATGGCGGAGACGTTGCTCGACCCGGACTCCGGGCTCGTCCGGGACGGCGTGCGGGTGGCCTCGGACGGCAGCATCCGCGCCGTCGAGCCCTACATCTACACCTACTGCCAGGGCGTGTATCTCGGAGCGTGTGTCGAGTTGATCGAACGCGACGGCCACCACCGCTTCACGGACAGGGCGATGGCGATCGTCGACGCGATGACCCACCGGCTCGCCGATCCCCGCGGCGTGCTGCCCGGGTCGGGCGGGGGCGACGGTGGTCTCTTCGCCGGCATCACCGCGCGCTACCTGACGGATGCCGCGCTGCGCGTGCCGGAGCTGGCAGGTCCCGCGGCACGGATCGTGCGGTCGAGCGCGACAACCGTGTGGGACGGCCGGGCGGAGGTCCGCGGTGGACCGGTCTTCTCCGCGGAATGGAGCAGGCCCGCCTACCCGCCCCACCCGGGGGTGCCGGAGGCCGACCTCTCTGTGCAGCTCTCGGGATGGATGCTGATGGAAGCCGCAGCCCGGCTGCAGCGGGGCGGCTGAGCCGCTCCCCGGCGCTCGAACCTCAGCCTGCGTCGCGGAGGCCCTCCTCCTGGTCCGGTTCCTCGGGCTCCCGGTCCACCGGAGTCGACGGCGTGTCATCGATCGGGCGGCGCATCTCCTGGCGGTAGCGGAAGAGCCCGTAGCCGGTGCCGACCACGAAGAACGCGATCGCGACGAGGGCTGCGGCGTCCTTGAGCCACGGAACGACGTCGAGCAGCCCCGCGCCGTAGTACCCGAGCATGATCAGCGTGGGAACCCAGCAGACCGCGCCGACGGCGTTGGCGAGGATGTAGCGCCGGTTGTCCATGCGGGCGGCGCCGGCGATCATCGGGGCGAGAGTGCGCACCCAGGGCACCCAGCGGGCCACGACGATCGCCCAGAAGCCCCAGCGATCGAAGAAGGCGCCGGCCCGTGCGAGATTGGCGCGGTTGAGGATGCGGCCGTCGCGGCGCGCGAGCATCCGCGTGCCGGCGTAGCGGCCGACGAGATAACCGGCCTGGTTTCCGGCCACGGCGACGCCGGTGGCCACCACACCGAGGGTCCAGGCGCCGGCCTCGTGGTCGCCCTGAGCGAGCACCACTCCGGCTGCGAGCAGCAGCGTGTCGCCGGGCAGGAACATCCCGATGATCAGTGCGCACTCGAAGAAGACGAAGACGAGCACGACCACCCACACCGTGACCGGTCCGGCCTGGGTGAGGGGCCCGAGGGCGTGGTACACGGTGGGCGCAGTGCTCACAGCACTCCAGGGTAGGTACCCCTGGGCTCGCCCGTGCGCCGAACCGCGTTACCCCGAGCGGTGTCGCCCGGAGTGGTGTTACCCGGAGGTGTTACCTGGCGTGTGCGCCGGGGGTGCGGCGAGCACGCAGAACCTCGATGATGATCGGCACGATCGACACGAGCACGATGACGATGAGCATCAGCTCGATGTTGTTGCGCACCACCTCGAACTGGCCGAGCCAGAAGCCCAGCACCGTGACACCCGCGGCCCACGCGACACCGCCGATCAGCGAGTAGCCGAGGTAGCGCTTCGGCTCCATCCGGCCGACGCCCGCCATCACCGTGATGAAGGTGCGCACGACCGG
This sequence comes from Pseudonocardia sp., assembly GCA_036498885.1. Classification (GTDB taxonomy): domain Bacteria; phylum Actinomycetota; class Actinomycetes; order Mycobacteriales; family Pseudonocardiaceae; genus Pseudonocardia. Next base: position 4,353 of record DASYES010000111.1, on the reverse strand, counting down.
CACGAACCGCCCGAGCACGATGGCGCGGTTGCCGTACTTGTCGAAGAACTCCTGCGTCTTGCGCACGTGCTGCGGCTTGAACAACCGCGACTTGGGCCTGTCGAACACAGTAGGACCGGCCGCTCGTCCGACCCAGTAGCCCGTGGCGTTGCCGGCGAAGGCCGCGACCACGAGGATCAGGCAGACCAGCCACAGCGGGGTCTGGATCGATCCCTGCGCCACGAACAGGCCACCGGTGAAGAGCAGGGAGTCGCCGGGCAGGAAGAACCCGAGCAGCAGCCCACACTCGGCGAAGACGATCAGGGCGAGCCCGACCAGCGCCCAGGGACCGAGCCAGGAAATGATCGTATCCGGCTGGAGCCACTCGGGGCCGAGCGCGAGCGCAGTCACGGGAGGGAACGGTACCGGGCAGCTGTGGTCAGCCAAGGGCGGGGAGGAGCCCCGGCACCAGCAGCGACAACAGCGCAAGCGCGACGCCCAGCACCACGCCGCCGAGCAGCGCGATCAGCAGCGCCGTGCGTGCTCCGGTGGCGGAAACGGAGGCTGCCCGCGCCGTGCGGGGCACACCGGGGCGACCCGCTCCCGATGCTCTGGCCCGCAGCGCCTCGGCGACGCGTCGCTCGGAATCGTCGCTCGTGCTCACAGGCATCATCGTGCCCCACCGCCGCTCATCACGCGCGCGACGGCCTCGAGGGCCCGGCTCGCCGTCGACTTCACGGTGCCGCGGCTGATGCCGGTGGATTCGGCGATCTCGGCCTCCGAGAGCCCGCCGTAGTACCGCAGCACCAGCACCTCACGTTGGCGTGGCGGCAAGGTGGAGAGCGCGTCCACAACGGCCTGGTGCTCGGCCGTCAGCATCGCCAGCGACTCCGCCGAGCGGGCGTTGACCTGGTGCGGCGGGACGTAGTCGCGCGCGGTGCGCCTGCGGCGAAGCACCGAGCGTGAGCCGTTCACCACAGCCGTGCGGAGATAGCCGACGGCCGCAGCCTCGTCACGAAGCCCTGACCAGTGCCGATGCAGACCGGTGAACGCCTCCTGGACGACGTCCTCTGCTGTGCTCGGGTCGTCCACCAGCAGCACGGCGAGCCGCACCATCCGCATCCGGTGGTCCCGGTAGAGGTCCGAGAGGGTGCGCGGCGTACCGGGAGCCGGCGCCGGCTCCCGGCTGGTGTCGATGCGGCGCAACCTGCTCAGCGTCTGCTCGACGGCGTTCTCCCCACCGTCGCGGATCATGCGACCCAGCCTAGTAGTGCGTACCTTCTCCGCTGACGGGGCCGTCGTCCTTTCATTGCGGGATACTGCGGCTGGAAACAACGAGGACGTCGAGGAGGCCCGACCGTGCCGATCGCCACCCCCGAGAAGTACAACGACATGTTGGACAAGGCCAAGACCGGTGAGTACGCCTACCCGGCGATCAACGTGACGAGCACCGAGACGTTGAACGCCGCACTGCGGGGCTTCGCCGAGGCGGAGAGCGACGGGATCGTCCAGATCTCCACGGGCGGGGCCGAGTTCCTCTCCGGCACGGCCGTCAAGGACATGGTGACCGGCGCCGTCGGACTCGCCGAGTTCGCGCACGTCGTGGCCGCCAAGTACCCGATCAACGTCGCGCTGCACACCGACCACTGCCCCAAGGACAAGCTCGACACCTACGTCCGGCCGCTGATCGCGATCAGCCAGGAGCGGGTGGCCCGCGGGGAGAACCCGCTGTTCCAGTCGCACATGTGGGACGGGTCTGCCACCGAGCTGCACGAGAATCTGCGGATCGCCGCAGAGCTGCTGGACCAGGCCGTCAAGGCCAAGATCATCCTCGAGGTCGAGATCGGGGTGGTCGGCGGCGAGGAGGACGGCGTCGCCAACGAGATCAACGAGAAGCTCTACACCGCCCCTGGTGACTACGAGGACACGGTGGACGCGCTCGGTGCGGGCGAGAAGGGCCGCTACATGCTGGCCGCCACGTTCGGCAACGTGCACGGCGTCTACAAGCCCGGCAACGTCAAGCTCCGCCCGGAGATCCTCAAGCAGGGCCAGGAGGTGGCCAGTCGCAAGCTCGGGCTGGCCGATGGCTCCAAGCCGCTCGACCTGGTCTTCCACGGCGGCTCGGGCTCCCTGCTCGAGGAGATCCACGAGGCGCTGAGCTACGGCGTGGTCAAGATGAACGTCGACACCGACACGCAGTACGCCTTCACCCGCCCGATCGTGGGCCACATGTTCAGCAACTACGACGGCGTGCTCAAGATCGACGGTGAGGTCGGTAACAAGAAGGCCTATGACCCCCGCTCGTACCTGAAGGCGGCCGAGGTCGGGATGTCCGAGCGCGTCGTCGGCGCCTGCGAGAACCTGCGGTCGACGGGCCAGACCCTGCGCTGACAGACCCTCGACGGCCGGGTGGGCCGGTCGTCCCCGGCCCTCGGGATCCGAACACGGTGGGGAAGGCGGCAAGATGCTGGCATGACGCTGCACGGCAACCTGCTCGGACCTGAGCCCACCCTGCTGCCCGTCGACCCGGCCGCCGCGGAGCTCGATCGCGGCGTCACGCCGGAGGAGGTCGCGGCGGCGCACCCGACGTCGTCACTGGCGTGGGCGGTGCTCGCCGAGCGTGCTCTCGAGAACGCGCTGACGATCACCGCCTACGCATACGCACGCACCGGCTACCACCGTGGCCTCGACCAGCTCCGTCGTTCCGGCTGGAAGGGCTTCGGCCCGGTTCCGTGGTCGCACGAGCCCAACCGCGGTTTCCTGCGGGCGCTGGCCACCTTGCAGCGAGCCGCTGCCCTCATCGGCGAGACCGATGAGGCGGAACGCTGCCTGGCCTTCCTCGCCGACTCCGATCCCGCTGCCCCGGCCGCACTCGGCCTGGGCTGACCTCCCTTGCCAGCGGTGGTCCGGCTGGACCGGCTGGGTGTCCGGCTCCGGCGAGGCGCCCACCGGCTGCGGGCTTCCGCGATCCCGATCGGGCAGTGCGCGGTGGCGGCGGGGCTGTCCTGGTTCGTCGCCAACGACCTGATCGGTCACCAGCGGCCGTTCTTCGCGCCGATCGCGGCCGTGATCAGCCTCGGCGTGTCGCTGGGCAACAGGCTGCGCCGCGTGGTCGAGCTGGTCCTCGGGGTGAGCCTCGGTGTGCTGGTGGGCGACCTGCTGATCTCCGCGATCGGGAGCGGCGCCTGGCAGATCGTCCTGGTGGTCGGGCTCGCAATGGCCATCGCGGTGTTCGCCGACGGCGCCACGCTGCTCGCCGCCCAGGCCGCGTCGTCCGCGGTGCTGGTGGCGACCCTGCTGCCACCCGGCCAGCAGGGCGGGATCGACCGCTGTATCGACGCGCTGATCGGCGGCGCGGTCGGTGTGCTGGTCGTGGCCGTCCTTCCGACGGATCCGGTGGGCCCGGTCCGTCGCCAGGCTCGTGCCCTGCTCGACGAGCTGGCCACCGTGCTCGACCTGATCGCGGACGCGCTGCGCAACCGCAACACGGGTGCGGCCGCCGCGGCCCTGGAACGGGCACGGGCCAGCCAGCCGCTCATCGATGAGCTGCGTGCCGCTCTGCGCGCGGGGCAGGAGGTCACCGCGGTCTCACCGCTGCACCGCCGACGCCGCCGGGTCCTCGGCCGGTTCGGAGAGCTCGCCGAGCGGGCCGACTACGCGATGCGCAACGCCCGTGTGCTCGGCCGTCGTGTCTACGTCGCCCTGGAGAACGACGAGCCCGTCGCGCCGGAGCTGCCCGACCTCCTGGGCGAGCTCTGCTCGGCCGTCCGGGCGCTGACCGGCCAGCTGGGGCGTGAGGGCGACCGGGGGCGCGCTCGCGAGCCGGTGCTGGACGTCGTCCGGCACGCGGCGAAACTGCCGGACGAGTGGACCGGCCGGCCGTCGGAGCAGGTGATCGTGGCGCAGCTGCACTCGATCGCGCTGGATCTGCTGCAGGCCACCGGTATGACCCGCCACGAGGCCCGCGAGGCGATGCGGAGCCAGCCCCGGTCGTGACGAGAACGGCGGATCTGATGGGCCCGTGAGCGAGCAGCGCCGACGGCGCCTGGGGGCCACCGGGACGTCGTGCGAGGTGTCCCCATGCAGGGCGGCCGTGTGGACACAGAACGTGGTCAGACCGGTCTCATATCGGCGATATGAGCGCCATCCGGGTGATCGTGCGTCCCAATCGCCGCGTTGCGGGAACCTGTCGTCGACCGTCCACGGTCTCGGCCCGTGCATCTGGTCGTTCGCTGGCTCCTCGCACCGTTCGTCCGATTTCTCTACCGCCCGGTCGTGCACGGTGCGGAGCGGGTCCCTCGCTTCGGTCCGGTGATCATTGCGGCCAACCACCGGGCCGCCGTCGACACCGCCGTGATCGCGCTGACCGCGGGC
>DASYES010000110.1:0-4792 GCA_036498885.1 Pseudonocardia sp. | reverse complement strand
TGCCCGTTCGCGCGCAACGCGCACGAGCACATCCTCACCGGCCTGGCCGCCGGCGCCGACTGGGACGTCCGGTTCCTCGCGTTCTCGCTCGGCCAGGTGCACGTGGAGGAAGGCGAGCCTGACGTCTGGGACAGGTGGGAGGAGGATTCGGGACTGCTCGCGCTGCAGGCGGGTGTGGTCGTGCGTGACGAGTTCCCCGAGCGGTTCCCCGAGGTCCATCGCGCTCTCTTCGCGGTCCGCCACGACGAGGCCCTGCACCTGAACGACCGTGAGGTCGTGGCGCGCACCCTGAGCGAGCACGGCGTCCCTGCTGACAAGGTGTTCGAGCGGATCGACGCCGGGACGGCGCTCGCGACGGTCCGTGCGGAGCACGAGGAGTTCGCGAAGTCGCACTCGGTGTGGGGCGTGCCGACGTTCGTCGCCGGCGACCAGGCAGTGTTCGTCCGGCTGATGGACCGGGCGCCGGCCGGCGCCGACCCCGCCGTCTCCGTGCGGGCGGTGGAGCGGGTGGTGGACACGCTCACGGGCTGGCCCGAGCTGAACGAGTTCAAGCACACCTCGATCCCGCGCTGACCACTGCACCGCTCTCTCCTGCCGACCCGGCGCGGAGATCGACGGGCGGGCGTGCCCTGCGTCGGCCGAACTGGTGGCTCCGGGCACTCACCCGCCGCCGCTCGCCGCGACGTCAGGAGAAGCATCCGTGGGAACTCCGGCTCGCCCCGGTCGCCGTCGATCGCTCTCGTTCCTGCCGTGTGCGCTCGTGCTCGCGTTTCTCACCGGATGCTCGTCGGGTCCGGGCGGGAGCACGAGCGACGGGGCGGCCTTCTCCGTCGCCGACGGATATCTCGCCATTGGTGAGACGGTCTCGCCGTTCGACGACGTCCCCGCGATCAGCAACCTCGACCCCGCACTCCGGTCCGCCGTGCAGCAGGCCGCCCAGGACGCCACGGCACGCGACGTCGACATGCGGATCTCCTCCGGCTGGCGCAGCGAGCGTCTCCAACGCGCACTTCTCGAACAGGCCACCACCACCCGCGGCAATGCGGACGAGGCACGTCGTTTCGTGAGGAGTCCGGAGACGTCGAGCCACGTGACCGGGCACGCCGTGGACGTCCTGCGGACACGGGCCGACGACTGGTTGATCCAGCACGGCAGCGACTACGGCCTGTGCCAGTCGTACTCGAACGAGATGTGGCACTTCGAGCTGACCGTCGCCCCGGGTGGCACGTGCCCAGCGCAGGCTGCGGACGCCGAAGCCGGCGGGTGAGCCGCTGGGCTTCAGCTGCGACCGGGCCGATGAGTTCTCGCTGCTTTCGTTGTCTCTTCAGCGAACCGGACGAGCAGCCCGACAGCGAGGACCGCGCATGAACGATCGATCGAACCCCACTTTCGTCTTGATTCCGGGCGCGGGTGGAAGCGCCACCTACTGGTACCGGCTGGTCGAGGAGTTGCGTCAGCGCGGTCGCGAGACCATCGCGGTGGGCCTACCCGCCGCCGACGACTCGGCCGGGCTCGCGGAGTACGCCGACGCCGTGGTGGCCGCCATCGGCGAGCGGCGCCGGATCGTCCTGGTGGCCCAGTCGATGGGCGGATTCACCGCCCCGCTCGTGTGCGAGCGGGTGCCGGTCGAGCTGTTGGTGCTGCTCAACGCGATGGTGCCCGCGCCGGGCGAGTCACCGGGGCAGTGGTGGGAGAACACCGGGCAGCCCGCGGCCGCGGCTGCCTACGCGTCGAGCGAGGGGCGCCCGTCCGGGGGCGCGTTCGACCCGCTCGTCGAGTTCTTCCACGACGTCCCCGACGAGGTGAGGGCGGTCGTGTTCGACGAGCCCGAACCGGTGCAGTCGGGCACCCCGTTCGAGAAGGCGTGGCCGCTCGAGAAGTGGCCGGACGTTCCGATCAGGTTCCTGCAGGGTCGTGACGACCGCTTCTTCCCGCTGGAGTTCCAGCGGCGGGTGGCGCGGGAGCGGCTGGGCATCACCGTCGACGAGATGCCCGGCGGCCACCTCCTCGCCCTCAGCAGACCCCGCGAGCTGGCCGACCGGCTGGAGGGATATTTGTCCTGAGATTTCCGGCCGGGACTGTCGATCCTGGCGTTCCCCGGTTGTCGTAGTACCGACCGCTCGGAACGAAGGAGAAGACGATGCAGTACATGCTGATGATCTGCGGCACCGAGGGTGCGGAGCCGGAGCCCGGCTTCGACATGGCGGCGGCCACCGAGGCCTGGGTGTCCGAGATGGACGGGCGCGGGGTGCGGCTGCAGGGCAACCGACTGCGTCCGGTCTCCGACGCCACGACCGTCCGGGTGCGCCACAACGAGGTGCTGATCTGCGACGGCCCGTTCGCGGAGACCAAGGAGCAGATGTTCGGTTTCGACCTGCTGGAGTGCGCCGACCTCGACGAGGCGATCGAGGTGGCGTCGAAGCACCCGGTGGCCCGCTACGGGATGATCGAGGTCAGGCCCTTCTGGCCGCTCGGCGCGGAATGATCGGCGGCGTCGGACCGGAGGCCGCCGTCGCGGAGGCGTTCCGCGCGGAGTGGGGCCGGGTCGTCGCCACGCTGATCCGGATGACGGGCGACTGGGATCTCGCCGAGGAGTGCGCCCAGGACGCCGTCGCGCAGGCACTCGAACGCTGGCCGCGCGACGGCGTCCCCCGCAACCCAGGCGCCTGGCTCACCACCACAGCGCGGAACGCGGCGCGCAACCGGTTGCGTCGCTCCGCGATCGAGTCGGCCAAGCTGCGGGAGATCGCGATGGAACCGGCTGTCCCCGACGAACCTGGTGACGCCACCGCTGTGCAGGACGACCGGTTGCGGTTGATCTTCACTTGTTGCCACCCGGCCCTGCCCCTGGAGGGCCGGGTGGCGTTGACACTGCGGACGTTAGCGGGGCTCACCACCCCGGAGATCGCGAGGGCGTTCCTCGTGCCGGAGTCGACGATGGCGCAGCGGCTCGTGCGCACCAAGCGCAAGATCCGCGAGGCCGGGATCCCGTTCCGCGTGCCGCCCGATCATCTCCTGCCCGACCGCACGGCCGCCGTCCTCGGCGTGATCTACCTGCTGTTCAACGAGGGGTACGCAGCGGTCGGCCCGGAGCTGATGCGCCACGACCTGTGTGACGAGGCAATCCGCCTCGCCCGCACGCTGGCCCGCTTGATGCCGGACGACCCCGAGGTACTCGGCCTCGCCGCGCTGCTGCTCCTGCAGCACTCCCGGCGCGCCGCGCGGCTGGACGTCGCCGGCGAACCGGTTCCGCTCGACGAGCAGGACCGCACGCGCTGGGAGCGCCCCGCGATCGACGAGGGACTCGGGCTGCTCGACGCCGCGCTCCGCCGCCGGCAGCCCGGGCCGTACCAGGTGCAGGCGGCGATCGCCGCATGCCACGCCCGCGCCGACCACCCCGCCGACACCGACTGGCCGCAGATCGCGGCTCTCTACGGGAGGCTCGTCGAGCTGGTGCCGTCGCCGGTCGTGCAGCTCAACCGGGCCGTTGCCGTCGCGATGGCGGACGGCCCGGCCGCCGGCCTGGCCCTGGTGGATGAGCTTGCCGGCGAGCTGGCGGGCTACCGCCTCCTCCCGGCCACGCGCGCCGACCTCCTCCGCCGCCTCGGCCGAAACGAGGAGGCCGCTCAGGCCTACCGGGAGGCACTGGACCGGACGGAGAGCCCGACCGAACGCCGTTTCCTGGAGCGCCGCCTGACGGAGGTGGCAGACGCGGTGGACTGACGGTGGTTGCGGGGTCGTCCGGCCCGCAACGACGTGATGACTCTTCTTCGCAGGCCCGCTCAGCCCCTGCAGATCTGGGGCGTCTGCGAGGCCCATACCTGCGAGACGTCAGGTTCGCCGAGGGCAGTCGAAACGGCTTGGGCTGTCCGGGTGGATCAGCCGATCATCCACTTCGTCCAGTGATCTGATCGTAGTCTCGCCGTTCCACCGACAAGGCGGGATGGCGTGGCAGACGATTTCTATACCGATGACAACGGCGTCGTGCGACCGATAAACGGAAAACCGAAAAGCAAGGGCGGCGGGCCTGCGCTGGCTGTCGTCCTCGTGGTTGCCCTCGGTACCGGCGGGACGGCGGTGGGCGTATCGGCTTCGGGCGGGAGCGTGAGTTCGGCGAGTGCGTCGAGTTCGTCGAGCGGGGCGCGGAGCAGCCAGGCCCGGCAGCGGTCCTCGCTCAACGTGAAGCTACGTCTGGAACAGCGGGGGTTTCGCGTCGAATCCCGCTTCGACAGGAGCGCCGACTGCGTTGCCCGCTCGTACGGCGCGGTACGGGAGTTCTTCCGTGACGAACCGTGCACGGGAGTGTCGCGAGCACTGTTCGAGGTCCACGACCGTCGGAAGAACGTCGTGCTCGTCGCCGTCGCCTGGGTAGAGATGCCCGGCTCCGCCTCCGCTCGCCAGTTCCATGATCTGGTGGACAGACCCGGCACCGGCAACGTCACCGAACTGTCCCGGGACCAGGGGCGATACCGAAACGTGCGGTTCTCCGGGGAGCACTACGCGTCTCGCCGGGACGGGACGACGGTCGTGAACGTGCAGGCCCAACCGGTCGGGCGGGCTGCCGTAGCCGCGGGTCTGGTGGAGATCGTCGCGGACGCGGCGAGGTGAGATCGACACCAGCGCGCTCCAGGACACACCGGAGAGCGCTGGTGCCGATCTCACGGGCGGTTCACCGCCGCGCCGCCACCGCCTCCGCCAGTTCGTCGAGGAGGTGCGCCGTCGTGCCCCAGTCCAGGCAGGCGTCGGTGATGCTCTGCCCGCGGGTCATGTTCGGGCCGAGGTCCTGCCGGCC